>CAZNZI010000811.1:0-3753 GCA_964577475.1 uncultured Rhodospirillaceae bacterium | reverse complement strand
TCGACCCGCTCTCGGCCGATATGGGCGGCGAGAAAGGCTTCCGGGCGCTCCGCGCCGACTTCACCAAGCGCCGCAAGCAGACCCTCGACGCGGCGATCAAGGCGCTGTCCGAACCGCGCTTCACCACTTTAGCGCTCTCCATGGGTGCGTGGATCGAAGGCGGCGACTGGCAGATGATCATCGATCCCGAGCAGAGGAAGCGCCTCGAGAGCCCGGCGCAGGACTATGCCGTCGCCGTGCTCGACCGCCTCGACCGCCGCGTGCGCCGGGCGCTCCGCGGCCTGGCCGACCTGCCGCCCGAGGAACGTCACCGCGCCCGCATCCGCGTGAAACGCCTGCGCTATGCGATCGAGTTCTTCACGGGCCTGTTCTCCGATCAGAAGAAGTCGCGCCGCGTGGTCCAGACGCTGGGGCGCCTGCAGGACCGGTTGGGCCAACTCAACGACATCGCCGTGGCCGGCCGCCTGCTGCGCGACCACGCCGAGGCCAAGGGCGATCCGCAGCGGCTCTGGGCGGCCGGTCAGATCGCGGGCTGGCATGCGGGCCGGGTCGGGGACTTGCTGGTGGCGGCCGAGGACTGCCGCCACGCGCTCCACCGCCTCAAGCGCTTCTGGCGGGACTAAAGCCGATATATTCCAAAAGTTTACGGGATGAAGCGGGTCCGCTTGCGCACCCCTGCCCCATCTGTTATTAAACCGCCTCCCCGCGGGGGTGTAGCTCAGTTGGTTAGAGCGCCGGCCTGTCACGCCGGAGGTCGCGGGTTCGAGCCCCGTCACTCCCGCCACTTTCTCCCAAAGCGAGTCCGAACCCAGAGCGCCCAGCCGCGCGCCCGAATGGCCCGTATCAGGCGACGGCGTTCCTGAGGATGCCGACGGACTGGATATCGCATTCAATCTGGTCGCCGGGCAGGCAGTATCGCGTCGCGGCGACGAGATCGTCCCTGCCCTGCCACTTGCCCCCCAATTCGCGATCGGAAGACCAGGCCGTTCCCGCCGGCGTGCCGGTGATGATGACCATGCCTGCTTTCAGGGTGAAGTTGACCGAGAAGAAATGAATGAGGTCGGCGCAACTCCAGATCATGTCCCTGGTATTGCTGGACTGCCGCAACTCGCCGTTGATCCGCGTGCGGATATGGAGCGCCTGAGGATCCGGTATTTCGTCGGCGGTGACGATGCAGGGACCCAGGGGAGCGCTGGTGTCGAAGGCTTTTCCGCGGCCAAGCTCGTACCAGGTGAAGCCGTCCTTTTTGCGCACTTGCCGGTCGCGCGCCGTGACGTCGTTCACGACCGTGTAGCCAAAGACGTGGTCGAGCGCTTGCTCTTTCGGAATGTGCCGGCCTGGCTTTCCGATCACCACGCCCAGTTCCGTTTCGCAGTCGAGTTTCTGGGTCAGCTTCTCGTCGTGCTTGATGGGGTCGCCCGGGCCGATGACACAGTCGGATGTCTTGAGGAAGAACTCCGGTTCCTTCCCGCTGGTCGGCGAACTGGCTTTCTCGGCGTTGTGCTCACGATAATTGCTGCCCGCGCACAGAATCGTCGTCGGCATGATCGGCGGCGCGAGCTTCAGCCCGTTGCGCGGATGAAGCGCTGGCTGAGGTCGGGCGGCAATCAAGCGCATCGCCAGGTCCCGAGCGGATTGCCCCGCACGAATGAAGGACACGGTGTCCCTGAAGGCCTTCTCTTCCCCGGCCTGCGGCGCCAGCGCGGGTTCGAAGACCGCATCTCCCAAATCGAAGCCGAGGCGGACTTCCCCATCCCTCCAAAAATTGACGAGCTTCATCGCCCACCCCTTAAATCGTCTTGAGACCGGTCAACAGCCGAAGCGCGTGGTCGCGTTCGATGCCGCGTAATGTCTCGGCGCTCAGCCCCAGCTTGGCGAGGCCCTCCACCGTTTGAACCATGGTCGGCTCGGGCGCGAAGGGATAGTCGCTGCCGAACAGGACCTGCGACGGCGCGACGAGGCCGAGGAGCGCCGCGAATGTGCGCGGATGGGCCGAGAGCGCGGTGTCGTAATAAAGCTTCTGCAGCTCCGGGATCACGCCATTCGGCACTTTGGCCTTGAAGTCGGGCTTCACCACCAGCCGCGCGATGCGGTCGGCCAGGAACGGTACCGTGCCGCCGGCATGGGAGAAGATGAACTTGATGTCGGGGCAACGCGCGAAGGTCCCGCCGAACAGCAGGCTTGTGATGGCGCGCGTCGTGTCGAACGGAAAATCGAGCGTCGCCGCCGGAATCTCGCTCAGGCAGTTGCTGCACGGTGCCGAAGTCGGATGGAAATAGACCACCGCCTTGCGGCGGTTGAGTTCGTCGAACACCGGCGCAAAGGCCGGATCGCCCGGATACTTGCCGTCCCAATTGGTCATCAGGCCGATGCCGTCGGCCTTCAGCGTATCGAGCGCGTAGGCGATCTCCTTCAGACTCGCATCGACATTCGGCAGCGGCAGGCTTGCGAACATGCCGAAGCGGCCGGGATGATCGCGACACGTCTGGGCGGCGTAGTCGTTGCAGTGGCGCGTGAGTGTGTTGGTGGTCTCCGAATCGCCGAACCAAAGGCCGGGTGCGGAAATCGAGGTCACCGCCGTCGCGATCCCATTGCGGTCCATCGCCGCGATCGAATGGGCCGGCGACCATTCGGGCGTCTTGCCCGACAGGATCAGCGGCCCGATCCGGTCATCGCCGACGATGCGCGCATACTCCGGCGGGATGATGTGGTGATGAACGTCGATGCGATGCGCATGCATATCCCGTTACCTTCGGCCATTTCGTGTTGACGCGGACGGTTTGGAGCCAAACTGAACCGGGTGAAAGCCTATCACGGGACTTCGAAAACGTCGATTTCGACCCGCTCGGGAAAACGCCGCCCTGTTCCGACGAACAGGGACCGCATCAGCCACTGATAATCCGGGTGATCGGTTTCGAACCGCGGCATCGTCCGAAAATAGATCACAGCCGGATCGACCGCTTCGCCGCGCACCAGCCGTGCCATCACATCGGGCGGCCCATGACGGATGCCGCTGTTATGGACGGCGATCGATGCGCCATCGGCCGTCTCGATCCGGTAATTGGCGTCGAGGCTCGTGAAACCGTCATGCCGCACGATCTGATAATCAGCACCCGAAGACAGGATGCGGCCTTGCAGCCGAGGCCCCGTCACCGTGCCACCAGTGATCGGTACCACGCGGTGCGTCCCACCGGATTTGCGGTCGACGACAACCGGCGACGCAACTGTGACCGCGAAGGTCGCGACCGGTTTGAGGACGATCCCGTCCACGACTGCTTTAGCGCGCGGGAAGGATGGTGCCGCGACACTCACCCAGCCCGATGGTGACGTAGCCATCACGCTTGGCATGGGCACGAAAGATAATCTCGTCGCCGTCCTCCAGGAACCGCCGCGTCTCACCCGATGCCAAGGTGATCGGCTCGCGCCCGCCGGAAGTAAGTTCGAGCAGACTGCCCAGCGCGTCCCTCGAGGGACCGGAGATCGTGCCCGAGCCGAGCAGATCGCCCGCCTGGAGATTGCAGCCGCCGACCGTGTGGTGGGCAACGAGCTGTGCCACCGTCCAATAGAGGTGCTTGGCGGAACTCGCGCTCAGGCGGTGGGGCTCCAAACCCTTGGCTTCGAGCTGCGGCGTCATCAGAAACACATCGAGACTGAGATCGAGGGCGCCATAGGCCTGATCCGCATCGCCCCAGAGATACGACATCGGCTTGGGATCGCCATCGGGCCGCGGCGCCTGGGCGATGCGGAACGGCG
>CAZNZI010000810.1:0-1693 GCA_964577475.1 uncultured Rhodospirillaceae bacterium | reverse complement strand
CCTATTTCGCGCCGTTGCTCAACACGGCATTCGGCATCGGCGAGCACGGTGTGGCGATCTTCCTGCTGGTCTTCGGTGCTGCGGCCTTCGTCGGCAATCTCGGCGGCGGTTACGTCGCGGATCATATCGCGCCGCGCAAGGCGCTGAGCCTGATCGCCGGCGTCCTTGGCCTCGCTTTCGCGGCGATTCCCGTATCAACGGCTTTGCCCGGAGCCTGGCCCGTGATCGCGCTGGCGATCGTCGTCGTGATCTGGGGCGCCGCCGGTTGGGGCTTCATGCCGATCCAGCAGGCGCGTCTTGCCGCGACGGCGCCGACGATGGTGCCGGTGGTACTCTCGCTGAACGGCTCGGCCATCTACATCGGCTGTGCGCTCGGCTCCCTGCTGGGCGGCCAAGTGCTCGCGCACAGTGCCGTGCAGAACACAGCCTGGGTGGGGGTTGCCTGCACCATGCTGATCCTGATCGTCCTCTCGCTGAGCGGCAAACAGACGCGCGTGCTCAGCGACGAGGAACGGGCGACGGTCGCGGCGGAACTCGAAGCGGCGGGGATGGAATAGGGCGTCCCTCCGCGCCTTATTCCATCTTCCCTATTTCGGTTCCATCGCATAGTCGTCGACCGGCGGCAGGTCCTTGATCAGGCCGCGGGTCTTGAGGAAGGCCGCGAAGCGCGTATAGCGATTGCGGTCGAGCGCGGCCGGATCGGCCGCCAGCCGCGGCAGGGTCGCGGCCCAGGCGCGGCGGTTCGTCTCGTCGTCGAGGTCCTTGTGGTTCTTGATGAACAGGAACCAGGCCTCGGCCGGGTGGTTCTCGACATAGAGCGTCGCGCGCTCGACCGCATCGACGAACTTCCTGAAGCGCGGATCGTCGCGCTTGTTCTTGTTGGCGATGAGGATCAACTCGTCATAAGGCGGCACGCCTTCCTCCTCCGGATAGAAGGCGCGCGCAGGGTGATTCTCGACCGCCATCTGCTGAACCTCGACATTGCGGAAGGCGCCGATCACTGCGTCGACCTGGCCCGAGATCACGGCCGGCGAGAGCGTGAAATTGACGTTGACCAGGGTCACGTCCTTCAGCGACATGCCGTTCTTCTCGAACATGGTTGCCAGAAGTGCGTCCTCGAAACCCGAGACCGAGAAGCCGACCTTCTTGCCCTTCAGGTCCTTGATCGACTTGATCGGTCCGCTGTCGAGCACCATCAGGCAATTGAGCGGTGTCGCGACCAGGGTGGCGATGCGCGTCAGCGGCAGGCCTTCGTTCACCTGCATCAGAAGCTGCGGCTGATAGTCGACCGCGAGGTCGGCCTTGCCGGCGGCGACCATCTTCGGCGGATCGTTGGGATCGGCCGGCGCTATCAATTCGACGTCGAGCCCTTCATCGGCGAAGTAGCCCTTTTCCTGCGCCACCACCAGGGCCGCATGATCGGGATTGACCAGCCAGTCGAGCATCACCGTCAGCTTCTCGTTGGCGGCGGCGGGCAGGGCCGTCAGAAGCCCGAGGCCGAACACGGCGAGAGGGAGGAGGCGGGGGGACATGGGCAACTCCTTCGGCTTCATCAATCGAACGGCAGGGTTTCGGCCTGCCAGGGAATCAGACGGCGCAGCGCCGCATCGACGATCAGGTAGAGAACGACGGCGAAGACGGCGAGGGTAAGGAGGGCGGCGAAGAGCAGCGGGATCTGCATCCGCGCATTGGC
>CAZNZI010000809.1:0-13742 GCA_964577475.1 uncultured Rhodospirillaceae bacterium | reverse complement strand
GTCCGCGGCCCGCGCGCCCAGGCCGACCGCAAGCTCTATAAGCGGGCGATGGCCGAGGCTCTGGCCGCCACCGCTGGTTTGACGGTGATGGAAGGCTCGGCCGAAGACCTCGTGGTCGAGCAGGGCCGGGTAATGGCGGTGGTGCTGGGCACCGGCGAGACGATCCCGACCGGAGCCGTGGTCCTGACCACCGGCACCTTCCTCTCGGGCCTGATCCATATCGGCGAGACCAAGATTCCGGCCGGAAGGATGGGCGATGCGCCCAGTCTGGGCCTCTCGAAGACCTTGGCGCGGCTTGATTTCCCGCTCGGACGGCTCAAGACCGGCACCCCCTGCCGTCTCGACGGCCGTACCATCGACTGGGCCAGTCTCGAAATGCAGCCGGGCGACGACCCGCCGCAGCCCTTTTCCTATCTGACCGAGCGGATCACGACACCCCAGATCCAGTGCGGCATCACCTCCACGACCCCCGCCGGCCACGCGCTGATCCGGGCTAATTTGCACCGCGCGCCCATGTATTCGGGCCAAATCGGCTCCGTGGGTCCCCGGTATTGCCCATCGATCGAGGACAAGGTCGTGCGCTTCGCCGATCGCGAGCGACACCAAATTTTTCTCGAACCCGAGGGTCTGGACGACGATACCGTCTACCCGAACGGCATCTCGACCTCCCTACCAGAAGATGTGCAGCAAAAATTGCTGACCCATATTCCTGGTTTGGAGAAGGCCGTCATGCTGCGCCCCGGCTACGCGATCGAATACGACTATGTCGACCCGCGTGCCCTGGGACCGAGCCTGGAAACCAAGACGGTCACCGGCCTTTTCTTCGCCGGTCAGATCAATGGAACCACCGGCTACGAGGAAGCGGCGGCGCAGGGCGTCATGGCCGGGATCAATGCCGCCAAGCGGGCAGGAGGCGGGGACGCCTTCATCCTTGACCGGGCCGATGCCTATATCGGGGTGCTGATCGACGACCTGATCACAAGGGGCACCAGCGAGCCCTACCGCATGTTCACCTCCCGGGCCGAGTATCGGCTGCTGCTCCGGGCCGACAATGCGGACCTGCGGCTGACGGCAAAAGGCATCGCGGCCGGCGCCGTCGGCGCCTTGCGTGCCGAGACTTTCATTAATAAATTCAATGAGTTGGAAGCGGGACGGGCGCTGATGGAGGGGCTCGATGCCACCCCCGACGCGCTTCGTGGGCAGGGCATCGCCGCCAATCGTGACGGTGTCCGCCGCTCGGCCTTCGACCTGCTGCGCCAGCCCGAGGTGGACTGGACTCATCTCGCCGCCATCTGGCCGGTGCTCCGTGAGCTGAGCCCGCCAATCGCCGAACAGTTGGAGATCGAAGGGCGCTATGCCGGTTACCTGGAACGGCAAGAGTCGGATATCGCATCCTTCCGCCGCGACGAGGGGATGGCAATTCCAGCCGATCTCGACTTCGCCCAGGTCGGCGGGCTCTCGACCGAGATCCGCCAGAAGCTGACCCAGGCCCGGCCCGCCACCCTGGGCGCCGCCGGGCGCATTCCCGGCGTGACGCCGGCTGCGCTGGTCGCCGTCCTCGCTTATGTTAAGCGGCGGGCCGGTGATCGAACGCGCGCCGCCTGATCCAAGCCAAGAAGCAAGAGGACCCCTTCAATGGCCCAGTTCCGGCCCCGGGATTTCGCCGCTGCCGTCCATGTTTCACGTGAAACAATGGCCAGTCTGGAAGCCTATGCGAAGCTTCTCGAGCAATGGCAGCCCAAGGTCAACCTGATCGGCAACTCGACGATGCCGGACCTTTGGAACCGCCATATGCTTGATTCTGCCCAGGTTTATCCCTATTTGCCGGTAGGGCAGATTCTCGATGCCGGCTCAGGTGCGGGCTTTCCGGGTCTGGTGCTTGGCATCATGGCGACCGAAGACGAGAACCGTGGGCCGATCCATATGGTCGAATCCGATGGGCGTAAATGCGCCTTCCTCGAGGAAGTCATCAAAGAGACGGGGGCCAAGGCGATCATTCATAACGAACGGGTCGAATCGATGACGCCGTTCCCGGTCGCCGCCGTCACCGCGCGGGCACTCGCGCCGCTCGATCGCCTCCTGCCGCTGCTCGAAAATTTTCTGGTGAAGCCCGATGTGCACGGCTTCTTCTTCAAGGGCAAAGGCGCCAACGACGAATTGACCGAGGCGCGCAAAGACTGGAAGATGAATGTCGAGCGGATCCAAAGCGTGACGGATCCCACGGGCGTGCTTCTGCATCTCACCGAGGTCCAACGTGGCCGCAGCTGACGCGCCGTCCAATCCGCGTCCTCGCATTATCGCCATCGCCAACCAGAAGGGCGGTGTCGGCAAGACCACCACGGCCATCAACTTGGCGACCGCCTTGGCCGCCACCAAGAAGACCGTGCTGATCATCGATCTCGATCCGCAAGGCAATGCCAGCACCGGGCTCGGCATCGACCGCAAGGACCGCGCCACCAATACCTATCATCTGCTGACCGGCGAAGCCGAGTTGCGCGACGCCGCGCGGCCGACCGGCATTCCCGAACTCGATATCGTGCCCTCGAATTCCGATCTCGCCGGCGCGGAGGTCGAGCTGGTCGATGCCGAGCAGCGCGAGTACCGCCTTAAGCAGGCGCTCGCGGAGACCCATGGCTACGACTACATCCTGATCGATTGCCCGCCCGGTTTGACGCTGCTGATGCTCAACGCGCTGGTCGCGGCGCAGGCGGTGCTCGTGCCGCTGCAATGCGAGTTCCTGGCGCTCGATGGCGTATCGCAGGTGGTGCAGACGATCGAGCGCGTACAGAAGAGCTTCAACCCGTCGCTCGCGCTGCACGGCATCCTGCTCACCATGTATGACGGCCGCACCAATCTCTCCGACATGGTGGCGGCCGATGTGCGCGGCTATTTCGGTCCGAAGGTCTACGACACGGTGATCCCGCGCAATGTGCGCGTCTCCGAAGCGCCGAGCCACGGCAAGCCGGTCATCCTCTATGACTATCGCAGCGCAGGGTCCGAGGCCTATATCAACCTGGCCGGCGAAGTGCTGAAGCGCGAGCGGGAGATGACGGCGTGAGGACGCTCCCATGAGCCCGGCCGACGGTCCGAAAAAACCGGCACGCGGTCTTGGCCGCGGCCTCTCGGCGCTGATGGGCGATGTCAGCGCGCCGGCCGTACCGACCACGCCGGTGCCGTCGAGCGCCGCGCCCGCCGCTGCCGCAACACCGGCCACGACCGCCGATGTCCAACGCGGCCTGCGTCAACTACCCACCGCGAGCCTCAAGCCCGGCAAGTTCCAGCCGCGCCGCCATTTCGATGAAGCGGCCATCAAGGGCCTGGCCGAGTCGCTCAAAAATCAGGGCATGCTGCAACCGATCCTGGTGCGCAAGCTGGGTACCGGCGAAACCTATGAGATTGTCGCGGGTGAGCGACGCTGGCGTTCGGCACAAGTCGCGGGCCTGCATGAAGTTCCCGTTATCATCCGTGCGCTCACGGATACCGAAGCGCTCGAAATCGCCCTGGTCGAAAACCTCCAGCGCGAAGACCTCAATGCCGTTGAAGAGGCGGAAGCCTATCGCCGGCTGATGGACGAGTTCGGCCACACCCAGGAAGCGCTCGCCCTTCACCTCGGCAAGAGCCGCAGCCATGTCGCCAATACACTGCGCCTGCTTGTCCTGCCCGATGCCGTGAAGACGATGCTGGAACAGGGAAAGATTTCGCCCGGCCATGCCCGCGCGCTTCTGGTCGCCAACGATCCGGAGGCGCTGGCGCGCGAGATCGTCGAGAAGGACTTGAGTGTCCGCGAGACCGAGGAGCTGGTGAAGCGCGAAGCCGCGCCCGCCTCGAGCGCACGGGCTGCCAAGAAGCCGGTCGTGCGCAAGATCGCCGATGCCGATGTCCGCGCCCTCGAACGCGACCTCGCGGCCAGCCTCGGCATGGATGTGGTGCTGAAGACCAAAGGCAAGGGCGGCGAACTGCGCCTGCGCTACAAAGACCTCGACCAGCTCGACCACCTGATCGCCAAATTAGGGCAGGGGAAGCGCTAACGCCCTGATATCCAGCCTTTTCGAATCCGGCTTGCAATACGTCTGACTTTTTTTGACGCAATTCATCGCATTCCGGTCATCCGCCGTCACACCCTAGACTACTGAAACGTGTGTTATCCGGCCTTGAGGGAAAAGGTCCGGTTCCGGGGTATTGGGGTTTTCATGGAGCTTCTGAGCGCAACGACGGTTTCGCCTTGGCTGGTCGCGTTCTCGCTGAACATCGCGATGGGCCTTGTGCTGATTCTCGTCTATGGCGCGGCGCGCAGCGCGATGCCGGAGGGCCGCGACCGCGGTGCGTCGCTGCTCATCGGCGTCCTGTTCGGCCTCAGCGCAATCGTCTCGATGAACTACCCGGTGCAGACGCCCAACGGGCTCAGCATCGACGCGCGCACCGTCTTCATCCTGGTCGGCAGCCTGTTCGGCGGCCCGGTGGGCGCTGTGATCTGCGCGGCGATGGCGATACCGTTCCGTCTCAGCCTCGGCGGCCCGGGCGCGATCGCCGGCGTCGCCTCGATTCTCGTCACCGCCAGTTTCGGCGCGGCCATCAAATGGCGCTACGGCAACCGGGTCAGCGACTTCAACGGCTACCAGCTCGCCCTGATCGGCTTCCTCAAGACCGTTTTGATCATGATGACGGTTCTGGTGGTCCAATCCGTCCTCAACCATCCCACGCTGCCGCCGGCCTCCGCTGCCGCGGGCTTCGTGATGTTCCCGCTGGGAACGGCATTGCTCGGCTACGCGATGGGCATGAGCCACCAGCGCCGCTGGTCGCGCACGCGCCAGCGCCTGGCCGATATCGTCGAGACGACGACCGACGTGGTATGGGAAACCGATGCGGAAGACCGGCTGACCTTCCTCTCCGACCGGCATGTCGATATTGCCGGCGCCGCGGTGGACGACTATCTCGGCAAAACCCCGGAAGCCCTGGGATCGTTCTGGATCGACGCAGAGACGGAACGGGTCGCGATGGAAGCCATGGCGGCGCGCAAGCCGTACAGCAACTTGCGCAAGCGCAGCACGACGGCCGACGGGACGGTCAAAACGATCCTGTTGAGCGGCCGGCCGCGTTTCGACGAGCGGGGCCGTTTCCTCGGCTATCGCGGCACGGTCCACGACATCACCGGTCAATACCTGATGGAAGAGGAGTTGCGCAAAAGCCGCGATCGTCTGGTGCGGGCGCAGCGCATGGGCCATATCGGCAGCGGCGAAGTCGATCTCGTCACGGGCCATGTCGTTTGGTCGGACGAGATGTACGCGATGATGGGTTTCGACCAGGCCGGGGGTGCGGCGCTGGAACGCTATCTCCCTCACGTCCACCCCGACGACCGTCCCTCGCTCCAGAATTGGCGCCAGAGCAACCGCGACGGTCAGCCGACACCGCCGCTCGAATATCGTTTCATCCGTCACGACGGCGAGGTGCGCTGGTTCCACCGCGAGTCGGAAGTGGAACGAGACGTCCACGGCCGGAGCATCAAACTCTACACGACCCAGCAGGATATCACCGAACGGCGCCGGGCCGAGGATCATCTGCGCCGGATTCTGCGGGCGCAGAAGATGACCAGCAGCTGCAACCAGCTTCTCATTCACGCCCGCGACGAGATTCAGCTCTTCAACGACATCTGTTGCGCGATCTGCGATATCGGCGGCTACAGCCTGGCCTGGATCGGCGAGCCGCAGAACGACGACGCCAAATCGGTGAAGCCCATCGCCGCCTTCGGCCATCGCGGTTCGGCGGCTGCCGGCGACTATGTCGCACATGTCGATGTGCTCTGGGACGAAAACAGCGCCCGTGCCCGCGGCCCGATGGGGCGCTGCATCCGCTCAGGCCGGGTGGTCATTGAACGCGACACGGAAACGGCGCGCGATTTCGAACCTTGGCGCGCCCGCGCTGCGGCCTACGGCATCCGCTCGACCCTCGTCATCCCGCTCAAGGACGGCGACAGCGTCTTCGCTGCGCTCAGCATCTGCGCCAAGGCGGCGGATGCCTTCGACGCCGCCGAAATCGAGATGATGTCCCAACTCGGTTCGGACCTCACCTACGGTATCCTCGGCCTGCGCACCCGCGCGGCACGCGACGAGGCGCAGCGCCAGCTGGCGGCGACCCGCGACGCGATGCGCGCGATCATGGATCACACGGTCGATGGCCTGATCACCATCAACGAAAGCGGCACGATCCTGACCTTCAGCCGGCCGGCCGAAGAGATCTTCGGCTACACGGCCGAGGAAGCGATCAATCAAAACGTCTCGATGCTGATGCCCACGCCTTATAGCGGGGAGCACGACGGCTATATCATGCGCTATGTGCTCGACGGCGAGGCGGCCATCATCGGCAAGGGTCGCGAAGTGACCGGGCGCCGCAAGGACGGCATGCTGTTTCCGATGGATCTCCAGGTCGACGAAATCCCCGCCGAAGACGGTGGCCGCCGTTTCGTCGGCACCGTCCGCGATGTCACCGCGCGCAAACAGACCGAAGCACAACTGCTCCAGGCGCAGAAGATGGAGGCCATGGGCCAGCTCACCGGCGGCGTGGCGCACGACTTCAACAATCTCCTCGGCGTCATCCTCGGTCGCCTGGAAATGCTTGAGACCGATCTTGCCCATGCGCCGAGCCAGCAGGCCTGGGCGCGATCCTGTATCCGCGCCGTCGAGCGCGGTGCGACCCTGACCAAAAGCCTGCTTGCCTTCGCGCGCCAGCAGGCGTTGATGCCGATCGAGCTCGATCTCAATGGCATCCTGGCCGACATGGAAGACATGATGCAGCGGACGCTGGGCGAGGCGTTCGAATTCCAGGCGATCAAGGAACTCAACCTCTGGGTCACCGAGGCCGATCCGGGCCAGCTGCAAAATGCGTTGCTCAATCTGGTGATCAATGCACGCGATGCGATGCCCGACGGCGGCAAGGTGACGGTAACCACTTCGAATACGCGGCTCGACGCTGATTACGCCGCCGCCCATCGCGATGTGCGCGCCGGCGACTATGTCCTGATGTCGGTGTCCGACACCGGTATCGGCATGACGCGCGACGTGGTCGAGCGCGCCTTCGAACCGTTCTACACGACCAAGCGCACCGGCAAGGGCAGCGGTCTGGGGCTCAGCATGGTCTACGGCTTCGTGAAGCAGACCGGCGGCCATGTCGTCATCTACAGCGAGCCCGGTCAGGGCACCAATATCCGCATCTATCTCCCGCGCAAGGCCAATCCCTCCCTGGCGAAGGAAGAGAAGAAAGCCGCGATGCGCGGCGGCAACGAACTGATCCTGGTCGTCGAAGACAATGAGGACATGCGCGACCTGACGCGGATGCAGCTGCAGCGCCTGGGCTACACGGTCCTCGAAGCCGACAACGCCACCGATGGGCTGAAGGTTCTGACCGACCACCCCGAGATCCGCCTCCTGCTGACCGACGTGGTACTGCCCCATGGCGTCAACGGCCCGCGCCTGGCCGAACAGGCCCGCGCAACGCTGCCGCATCTCGAAGTCGTCTTCATGTCCGGCTACAACGAAGAGCACGAGGAGATCGAAAAGGCGCGCGGCGGCCGGCCCCTGCGTCTCTTGCAGAAGCCTTTCCATATCGAAGCCCTCGCGGTCCAATTGCGCGCCGCGCTCGACGACGCGCCTGCGCAAGCCGCATCCCTGACCCCCGCGGATTAACGGCGCGCACGTGTAATTTTGCTGGCGCCAGTCGGCGCTCTCGATCATCCTGATCCCGGGATAGTCCAAGACACCGGCCGGAAAATCAGCCATGACCTCTCACACCGCCGCGGGCGCGCCTGCGGCTCAACGGCCGCGTACGACCATCGCGCTTTTGATGATCTGCTCGGCGCTGTTGCTGACCAACAACGTCATCAACATCAGCATGAACGGGCTGGTCGGCTACATGCTGGCCGAGAACAAGGCGCTCTCGACGATCCCGCTGACCGCCTATGTGGTCGGCACAGCGCTCTGCACCGTCCCGGCCTCGCTCTGGATGAAGCGGGTGGGGCGGCGCGTCGGCTTCGTCAGCGGCACGGTCTTCGGCATCATCGGCGCGGCGATCTGCGGCCTGGCGCTCGTCGACAATAGTTTCTGGCTGCTGACCTTCGGCACTTTCGTCACCGGCGCCTACAACGCGGTGGGCCAGCAATACCGTTTTGCCGCCGCCGAGGCCGTAGACGAATCGTGGCGCAGCCGTGCGATCGCCCTGGTGCTGGCCGGCGGGATCGGTGGCGCGATCCTGGGGCCCGAAGGATCGAAGCTGGTGAAGGATACCTTCGCCACGCCGTTCCTCGGCGCTTACGTGATGCTCGGCGTCTGTGCGCTGATTGCTCTGCTGCTCCAGCTCAATCTGCGCATCCCGAAGGCCGATGGGGGTGCCGCGGCGGGCGAGCCGGCACGGCCCATGCGCGAGATCGCCATGCAGCCGAAGTTCCTGGTCGCCGTGATCGGCGCGGTCGGCGGCTATGCGGCGATGAGTCTCCTGATGACCTCGACGCCACTCGCCATGGCCGCCTGCCAGCACGACTACAACGCCACGGCCTTCGTCATCGAATGGCACGTGGTCGGCATGTTCGGCCCGTCCTTCTTCAGCGGCTCGCTGATCAAGCGTTTCGGCGCACTGCCGATCATGGGCGCGGGCGCGGGGTTGATGGTGCTCACGGTCGCGTCGGCTTTCACCGGAACCAGCATCGCCCATTTCTGGGCGGCCCTGGTGGTGCTCGGTGTCGGCTGGAACTTCCTCTTCGTCGGCGGCACCACGCTGCTCACCACCACCTACCGGCCCAGCGAGCGCGCCAAGGTCCAGGGCGTCAACGATCTGCTGGTCTTCTCGGTGACGGGCGCGGCGTCGCTGCTTTCGGGCGTGCTGATGCAGACGATCGGCTGGGACGATCTGATCCTCGCCATGCTGGTGCCGGTGCTTGCCATGCTGCTTCTGCTGGTGTGGGCCGGCCGCAGTCTGCGCACGCCCGCCGCCGCATCGGCCTGATGCATATCGACATGCGGTGATACCGGCGCGTCGAATGCGATGCGCACCGGCGATATGTGACAGTCCCTAACCTCTCCTCAACGGCGCACCTGTTTCGTTGGAGAGAGAAATGACCGACACGACCATCGTCGACGAACGCAATTTCATCATCACGATTGCGCGCATGCTCGGCCACAGCCGGCCGGCGAATGCGGCGCCTCACATGTCTTGTACCTGGAGCCGCAATCCCGAGACGGGCCGGATCGAATCCCACTGGGTCGCTCAATCGTCCCGGTAACGCCCGCCCCTACTTCGCGCGGCCGGCGGCGCGCGCGAGCTGCATCACGGCGCGGCCGCAGATTGCGTCGGCCGGCAGGCCGGTGGTCTTGGTATCGATTTCGGCCTGCTGCAAGAGGTCGAGCGCCGTGGCTGCGCGGACAGCAGGCCAGCGCTGCACCTGGCTTCGCAGCCGCTGCGCCGTGCGGAAGAATGGCTTCGGCTTCAGGCTGGCGATCGCCTGTTCGGCCGTTTTCCCTGCGCCGGTCATGCCGGCCAGAAGATGTAGCCGCTTGAAATGCCGTCCCAGCGCGCGGACGACGGCGACCGGATGGGTGCCTTCGCCCAGCATCTTGTCGAGAATGCGCTGCGCCTGGGCCTGGTCGCCGTCGGCGGCGGCCAGTGCGAGATCGTCGAGCGTCATGGCCGCGCCATCGCCGATACAGGCCGTCGCGTCCTCCAGTGTCAGCCGGCCCGGCCGCCCCAGATAGAGCGCCAGTTTCTCCAACTCGCCCCGCGTTGCGCGCCGGTCGCCGCCCAGATGGTCGGCCAGATATTCGAACGCATCGCCATCGGCGGCGATGCCGTGCTTGCCCAGAACCTCGCGGATCACGCCTGCCAATGCCTCGCCATCATCGAGATAGCAGGGGATGGCCGCCGCGCTTTCGGATTCTTCGAAGAGGCTGCGCAGACCGGAGCGCGGCGACAGGTCGCCGGCCTTCAGCACCACCAGCGCATCGCCCATCGGCGCGGCCAGGAAGCCTTTCGCCGCGTTCAGCGCATGCTCATCGGCATCGTCGACCAGGACAACGCGGCGGCCGCCGCCGAATGCAATCGCCGCCGCTTCGTCGGCCAGCCGTGCCGGATCGGCGGAGAGCGCGGACGAGGTCAGCCGCGCCACGCGGAACGCATCGTTGAGATCGGGCACGACGGATTTGGCCAGCGCCGTGACGCGCTCGTCGGCCAGGCCCGCATCCGGACCATAAACCAGAATCGCGCAAACGGATTTGTCGGGTGTCGCGAGGAAAGACCGGATGCGCGCCGGCGGGATCTTCACTGCGTGCCGTCCGCTGGTTTCTGCACCGCGGCCGCGCGCGCCTTCTTGGCGCGGATGAAATAGGTGGCCATACGGTTGCGGACTTACGTGGCGATCTCCTCGGCCGCGCGGCGGCGCACGTCGTCGCGGGCCGAGATGTTCGAATACTGCTGGTTGAGATAGTCGAAACTGAAGGTGCGGGTGAACCCGCCCCTGGTCAGGGCGACCATGCCTTCAAAGAGCGTGAAATCGACTCCGTAGCCCACCTGGGCGCGTGTCGCGGTCTCGTCCTTCTGCAAGGCCACTTGCGCCTCGGTGACCGTCAGCTTGATCTCCAACCGGTAGCGCGGCTGTTGCGGTTCGCCCTTCGGGTTGAGCCGGTCGAGCAAGGCGTTGCGCACCAGTTGCCCATCGCGGTCGGGCAGCGGCGCGACATAGATGCTGCCCATCTCGGGCCCGACATAGGGGTCGACGGCACGCGAGCCGTAGAGCGGACGGAAGCCGCAACCGGCCACCGCCAGGGTCAGAAGAACAACTGCTGCGGCTCTAGACCACCACATTGACGATCCGATTGGGCACCACCACCACCTTTTTCGGCGTCTTCCCGCCCAGCTTGCTCTGGACCGCCGGCAATGCCAAGGCCGCGGCTTCGGCCGCTTTCGCGTCGATGTCCTTTGCGAGCTCCAGCGTTCCGGCCAGCTTGCCGTTGATCTGCACCGCGACCGTCACCGTATCCTGGGCGACCAGCGCCGGATCGGCCACCGGCCAGGCGGTATCGGCCAGCAAGGTCGTATGGCCCAGGCTGTGCCACAGCTCCTCGGCCAGATGCGGCATCATCGGCCCGAACAGGCGCACCGCGATCTCAAGCGCCTCGCGCAGCACCCACAGCGCGCCGTCTTCGTCGCCCCTCAGCTCGGCAATCGCGTTGGTCAGCTCGCGGACGCGGGCGACGGCGCGGTTGAAATGGAAGCGCTCGAGGTCGCCGGTGACATCGGCAATGGTGCGATGCGCGCGGCGGCGCAGCGCGTCGACTTCGGGTGCCAGTCTGTTCGGGATCGCGGCGCCGGGCTTGGGCAGCGTGTCGGCCGCCATCCCCACCATGCGCCACAGGCGGTTGAGATAGCGGAACGCCCCGTCGATGCCCGCCTCGGTCCAGTCGAGATCGCGCTCGGGCGGCGAATCCGACAACATAAACAGCCGCGCCGTATCGGCGCCATAGGTCGAGATGATGCGGGCCGGATCGACCACGTTCTTCTTCGACTTGCTCATCTTCTCCGAGCGGCCGACGGTGACCGGCTTGCCGGTCGCGGCCTCGGTCCAAGCACCGCCATCCTTCTTCGTCAGGTCGTCGGGCGTCAGCCAGCGGCCGTCTTCGCTCCTATAGGTCTCGTGGCAGACCATGCCTTGGGTCAACAGGCCGGCGAAGGGTTCGTCGATGTCGAGATAGCCGCAATCCCTCAGCGCGCGCGTGAAGAAGCGCGAGTACAGCAGATGCAGTACCGCGTGCTCGACGCCGCCGATGTACTGGTCGACCGGCAGCCAGTATTTCGCCGCCTCGCGGGTGAAGCCGCGGTCCTTGCTATCGGGTGACGCGAAGCGCGCGAAGTACCAGGACGACTCGAAGAACGTGTCGAAGGTGTCGGTCTCGCGGCGGGCCGGCTTGCTGCACACGGGGCAATTGACGTTCTTCCAGGTCGGGTGGCGTTCCAGCGGATTGCCGGGCGCATCGAAGGTCACGTTCTCGGGCAGCGTCACCGGCAGGTCATTTTCGGGCACCGGCACCACACCGTGATCGGGGCAATGGATCACGGGAATCGGACAGCCCCAGTAGCGCTGGCGCGACACGCCCCAGTCGCGCAGGCGCCAGGTCACGGCGCGCTTGCCAGCGCCCTTGGCCTCCATCATGTCGATGGCTTTCGCTTTCGCGCGCGTGACATCGAGCCCGTTCAGCGGGCCCGAGTTATAGGCGGTGCCGTCATCGGTATAGGCTTCGTCGCCGACCGCGAAGGTCGCCGGATCGGCGCCCGGCGGCAGCACCACGGGCACCACCGGCAATTTGTATTTGCGCGCGAAGTCGAGATCGCGCTGGTCATGGGCCGGGCAGCCGAAGATCGCGCCCGTGCCGTATTCCATCAGCACGAAATTGGCGACATAGACCGGCAGGCGCTGCCCTCTACCATCAAGATCGGCCACCATCGGGTTGGTGACGAACAGGCCGGTGGGATAGCCCTTCTTCTCGGCGGTCTCGATCGCGGCTTCGCTGGTGCCGGTGCGGCGGCAGTCGGCGATGAACTCTGCGAGCTTCGCGTCCTTTGCAGCGATCTCGGCGGCGATCGGATGGTCGATCGACACGGCCAGGAACGATGCGCCATACAGCGTATCGGGCCGCGTGGTGTAGACCTCGATCGTTTCGCCGCCGCGGCCTTCCAGCGGGAAGCGCAGGCGCAGACCTTCCGACCGGCCGATCCAGTTCTCCTGCATCAGCCGGACCTTATCGGGCCAGCGGTCGAGCTTGCCGAGTGCGCTCAGCAGATCCTCGGCGTAATGGGTGATCTTGAGGTTCCACTGGTTCAGCAGGCGCTTTTCGACCGGCGCGCCGGAACGCCAGCCGCGGCCGTCGATCACCTGCTCGTTGGCCAGCACCGTGTTCTCGACCGGATCCCAGTTGACCCACGACTCCTTGCGATAGGCGAGCCCCGCTTTCATGAAGTCGAGGAACATCTTCTGTTCATGGCGGTAATAGGCGGGATCGCAAGTTGCCACCTCGCGCCGCCAGTCATAGGACAAGCCCATCGACTTCAGCTGCGTGCGCATCGCCGCGATGTTCTCATAGGTCCATTTCGCCGGATGCACGCCCCGCTCGATGGCGGCGTTCTCGGCGGGCAATCCAAAAGCGTCCCAGCCCATCGGATGCAAGACGTTGAAGCCCTTGGCGCGCTTGTACCGCGCGACCACGTCGCCCAGCGTGTAATTGCGCACATGGCCCATATGGATACGGCCCGACGGATACGGGAACATCTCGAGCACGTAGTATTTCGGCCGGGACGGGTCTTCCTGCGCGTTGAAGCTGCCGCGCTTCTCCCACTCGGCCTGCCAGCGGGCTTCGACTTCTGTGGGGCTATAGCGGCTTTCGGAGGTAATCGGTTCTCGTGTGCTCATCGGGGTTCGGACCGTCCGGGACAATCGCAAATCAAGGCCACAGACATACGGAGTTCGGCCGGTCGACGCAACAGCCGCAACACACCGCGAACGCTTGAAGAACCTGGGGTTTTCTCCTAGCGTGTGCGCCGATCAATGAATGCGGGAGCAATAGCGTGAGCCACGGCCCACAGCGTGGCGATCCAGGCGCCCAGTCCAAGGTTGCGGCCGCCGGCGCCCTGTACCAGCAGGCGGCTCAGGCACTCCAAACGGGCCAGCTGGCCCAGGCCGAACAGCTCTGCCGCCGCATCCTGGCCGACTTTCC
>CAZNZI010000808.1:0-1715 GCA_964577475.1 uncultured Rhodospirillaceae bacterium | reverse complement strand
ATCGGGCGTGCTGAGAGAGACCGTGACGGCGGTCTGGGGCGGCGCGATCGTCGCTGTGGGGAACGGCACCGCCAGCTTGGACGGTGCGATAAGGCCATTGGTCGCGAAAGATACGATCGACGCGGTTTCTACCGACATCGGCTACCTCCATTCTGGGGCATGGATAGAGTATACCCGTAACCTTACCAATTTGCTACTTCGCCACTTTTGCAGCCTTTTCAGCCACTTTCTGGTTAAAGCGGTCCCAGCGCACCACAGCACGGCCATGGCGTCCCTTGCCGATCAGGTCGTGACCATCATGGGCTTCGACGGTGAATTCGAGCTTGCGGCCGTCCACCTTTTCCAGCCGGCAGTTCACCGTGACCGTCAGGCCGGGCGGCGTCGCGGCCTCGTGGGTCACATCGATCATCGTGCCCAGCGAGCCCTCGCCGGCTTCGAGATGTGGCTTGATCGCCTCGACGCAACACCACTCCATCAGCGCCACCATGAAGCCGGTGGCGAAGACTTCCGGCATGGCCGTGAAGTCAGGGTTTTCGGGATAGATGAAGGGCACGGTCTTATTGCGCGGAACCGTGTAGCGCAGGGTGTAGGTCAAACCGGCGGCTAGGCTGGGCAACATATTGAACTCCCCCGAGGAATAGGCCGCTCAGTATGGCCCCCGCGCAGCCCTGCCTCAATGGCGACGGGTCTTGCGCAGTGCAGCATCGGGCAGTACTTTCGGCGCCCGTTGTTCCTTTTCAACCGAGGTGGAGATCATGTCGTTTCTGGCCCAACGCTTATCGCTCGTGAAGCCCTCGCCGACCGTCGGCGTGACCACGAAAGCGAATGAGCTGAAAGCGGCTGGCCGCGACGTGATCGGTCTCGGCGCCGGCGAACCCGATTTCGACACGCCGGACACCATCAAGGCTGCCGCCAAGATCGCCATCGACAAGGGCGTGACGAAGTACACCGCCGTGGCGGGCACGCCCGAACTGCGCAAGGCGATCGTCGACAAGTTCAAGCGCGAGAATCATGTCGACTATACGCCCGCCGAAGTCACGGTCGGCTGTGGCGGCAAGCAGGTGATCTTCAACGCCCTGCTCGCCACCATCGATCCGGGCGACGAGGTGATCATCCCGGCGCCCTATTGGGTCAGCTATCCCGACATCACGCTGATGTGCGGCGGCACCGTCGTGCCCATTGCCTGCCCCGAATCGGCCGGCTTCAAGCTCCAGGCGAAGGATCTCGAGAAGGCGATCACGCCGAAGACGAAGTGGCTGATCCTGAACTCACCCAGCAACCCGACCGGCGCGGCCTATACCCATGCCGAGCTGAAGGCGCTGACCGATGTGCTGGTGAAGCACCCGCATGTCTGGGTGATGACCGACGACATGTATGAACACCTCGTCTATGACGGGTTCAAGTTCGCGACCGTCGTCGAAGTCGAGCCGAAGCTGAAGGAGCGCACGCTCACGCTCAACGGCGTATCGAAGGCCTATTCGATGACCGGCTGGCGCGTCGGCTATGCGGCTGGCCCGAAGGTGCTGATCGATGCGATGAACATGATCCAGTCGCAAAGCACCACGCACACCAGCTCGATCAGCCAGGCGGCGGCCACGGCAGCCCTGAACGGCCCGCAGGACTTCATCCCGCTGAACAACAAGGCGTTCAAGGAGCGTCGCGACCTCGTGGTCTCGATGCTCAACCAGGCCAAGGGCATCCATTGCCCGCGCCCC
>CAZNZI010000807.1:0-2383 GCA_964577475.1 uncultured Rhodospirillaceae bacterium | reverse complement strand
GATCGGTCCGGGCGGCAGGCCGTCATTCACATAGGTGTTGTAGGGGCTCGACGTGCCGAGATCGGTGCGGGTGAGGGCGCGGTCGAGCACGCCCAGGCCCTGGCTGAGCGCATAGATCACCGTGGGGTCGGATTCGAGCTTCATATGGAGCCGCAGACGGTTCTCGAAGACCGCCGCCACATGGGGGCGCTCGGTCGCCAGGCCTGTTTCGCGCTCAACGATCGACGCCATGATCAGGGCTTGCTTCTTGTCGGAGAAGGGGACGTCCGGCGAGCGCCCTGCCCAGAGTTTGTCAAGCGCCTGCCTCGCCGCCACGGTCATGCGGCCGATCAGCGCGTCGCGCGGATCGTCGAGGATGTAGAAATAGGTTTGCGGCAGCAGGCTCCCCTCTGTCGGCGTCTGCAGCAAGTTGCCGCGCAACCCGTCGGTCTGATTGATCAGGGCCAGGATCTGTTTGACGGTCAGGCCTTCGGGAACAGTCAGCTTGTGTTCCAGCACCTGGCCGCGGCGCATCATGTCGATGATCGATGCCATCGTGGCATGGGGTGGAAAGGCGTATTCGCCGGCCTGAAGAATCGGATTGCCGTTCAGAGCGAGGTCGACGACGAAGACCCAAGGCGAGATGACCGCGTCGGAATTGGCCAATTGCTTGGCGATCTCCTGGAGTCCGGCGCCCTTGGGAATGTTGACGGTGACTTGCTTGTCGCTGGGGCCGGGTGCGGTGTATTGCGCCTTCACCCATTGCAGCAGAGCATAAGCACCGATCCCGATGACGATCAGGACGGTGATGACGCCCAGAAAGCGCCGCATCAGAGGATCAGACGGCCCCGAAGATCAGCGAGGCATTGGTCCCGCCGAAGCCGAACGAGTTCGACAGCGCCACCTTCACCTTCCGCTCCTTGGCCTTCAGCGGCACCAGATCGATGTCGCAGCCTTCAGAGGGGTTTTCGAGGTTCAGGGTCGGCGGCACGATGCCGGTACGGAGCGCCATGATCGAGTAGATCGCCTCGACGCTGCCCGCCGCGCCCAACAGGTGTCCGATCGCCGATTTGGTCGAGGACATGGAAATCTTGTAGGCGTGATCGCCGAACAGGCGTTTTACGGCGCCCAGTTCGATTTCGTCGCCGAGCGGCGTGGAGGTACCGTGGGCGTTGACGTAATCGATGTCTTCCACCGCGAGATTGGCGCGCTTTAGAGCCGCCTTCATCGCGCGGAACGCGCCGTTGCCGTCCGGGGTCGGGGCGGTGACGTGATAGGCGTCGCCCGACATGCCATAGCCGATGATTTCGGCATAAATCTTCGCGCCGCGTTTCTTAGCGTGCTCGTACTCTTCGAGCACCACCACGCCGGCGCCTTCGCCCATGACGAACCCGTCGCGATCCTTGTCCCAAGGCCGCGAGGCCTTTTCGGGCGTATCGTTGAAGCCGGTCGAGAGGGCACGGGCCGCGGCGAAGCCAGCCACGCCCAAGCGGCACACGGCGGCTTCCGTGCCGCCGGCCACCATCACATCGGCGTCATCGAGCATGATCAGCCGCGAGGCATCACCGATCGCATGGGCGCCGGTCGAGCAGGCGGTGACGACGGAATGATTGGGGCCCTTGAAGCCGTAGCGGATCGACACATGGCCCGAGGCCAGATTGATCAGCGCAGCCGGGATGAAGAAGGGCGAGAGGCGTCGCGGGCCCTGGTCCTTCAGCGTGATCGCGCCGTCTGCGATGGCGGGCAGGCCGCCGATGCCGGAGCCGATCATCACGCCGGTGCGCTCGCGCGACTCTTCATCCTGGGGTGTCCAGCCGGCATCTTTCACCGCTTCGGCAGCGGCGCCCAGCGCGTAGACGATGAAATCGTCCATGCGACGACGGTCCTTCGAAGTGACCACCGAGTCGATGTCGAAGTAGTGCGGTTCGGCTGTGCCGATGGGAACCTGGCCGGCGATCTTCGCCGGCAGGTCCGAGACATCGAAGCTCTGGATGGCGCGAACGCCGGACTCACCCCGGATCAGACGTTCCCAGTTGGCCTCGCGGCCGGCACCCAGGGGGGTGACCAGGCCAACACCGGTGACAACAACGCGTCTCATCCGTACCCCGCGCGACCGTTATGACGATGCAGAAAGAACAGCGCCAAGGCGCTGCTCGTTCCCTTTGGTCACGTATGCGACTTGATGTAGTCGATCGCGTCTTTCACCGTGATGATCTTTTCGGCGGCGTCGTCCGGAATCTCGCAGGAGAATTCTTCTTCGAAGGCCATCACCAGTTCGACCGTGTCCAAGCTGTCAGCGCCCAAATCGTCGATGAAGCTGGCGGTCTCGGTGACCTTGGACTCCTCGACGCCCAGGTGCTCGACGACAATCTTTTTGACTCGTTCGGCAACATCAGACATCGCG
>CAZNZI010000806.1:0-1872 GCA_964577475.1 uncultured Rhodospirillaceae bacterium | reverse complement strand
GGGGATCGCGCTGTCGGTGCCGAAGACGACGGTGGCGGGCAGACCGCTGCCGGGTGATGGCGTCGGAATCGTTTCGCCGGCCGCGGCGCCGTTCGCCGCTTGCGCGCCGGTCTGGGGCAACTGCTGCAAAGGCGCAGCGCCCGCCGCCTGTGTATTGCCGGTCAACGGTCCGGCCAGCGGCGGCAGGGGCAGGGGATTGGGCTCGCCGATCGCGGGCGCAGGATTGCCGCCCGCCAGCGCCTGGCCGTTGATCGCGATCACGCGCAGGAAGGCGGTCGCGCCCGTGCCGATCATCTGGAGGCGCAGATTGGTGTTGGGCGCGACGGGCATCGGCAGGCGCACGGTGACGGTGCCGAGCGCGGTCGAAAGCTGGACGACATTGCTGCGCGCCAAGGATGCGCTTGCTGCGGCAGCGGCATTCGCAGTCGCCTGGGCGACAGCCTGCGTCGCGGTCACGGTCGCATCGATGGTGGCGTTGGAGGGCAGCGCCGCGATCTGGGGCGGCACGTCCGAGACCGGCGTCGCCGTCACAACCGCCTGCCCGCCGGACGAAACCGGCACGGGCGGCAGGCTGGGCGGAATCGTCGTCATCGGCTGCGGAGCAGGCGCTCCACGATCGCTTCCACATCGACCGCCGCCTCGGTGTTGGGCGAGCGGGTGAGAAGCGGCGATTGATTGCGGATGGCCTCGCGGACTTTCAGATCGCGCCGGATCACGCCGGCCAGCGGCGGCGACATGCGCAGGAAGCCCTCGCAGGCTTTCAGGAGCGTGTTGTAGATGCGCTCGCCCTCGCGGGTCGAGTTGGCCATGTTGACCACGATGCGCATATCGGTGTCGGGCCGTTCCATATGCGTCACCTTGATGAACGCATAGGCATCGGTCAGCGAGGTCGGCTCGTCGGTGGTCACCACCAGGATCGTGCCCGCATTGACCGCGAGCGCGCGCACCGTCTTCTCGACGCCCGCGCCCAGATCGAGCACCACGCGGTCATAGGCCATGGCCAGCAGCGCGAGATCGTCGCCCAGCAGTTGCAGGCGCGAGAGCGGAATATTGGCGAGCGTGCCCGAGCCCGAACGGCCCGCGATCACGTCGAACCCGCCTTCGGGGAAACTAGTCGCCGCCTGGTTGAGCGTCAGGCGGCCGGCGACCACGCTGCCGAGATCGTGCTTCGGCATCAGGCCCAGCTGGATGTCGACATTGGCGAGCCCGATATCGCCGTCGAACAGCAATGTGCGTTGCCCGGCACGCGCCAGCGCGTGGGTCAGCGTGATCGAGAACCAGGTCTTGCCGACGCCACCCTTGCCCGAGGCAACGGCGATGATGTTGCGGCCCTTGGGGCGCTGGCCGGGGCGCGGCGCCATCTGCGGAATGGGATTGTTCATGACCGGGCTTCGTTGAGGGGCAGGGCGTCTTGTTGGGGCGCCGTTTGCGGCAGGATCATATAGGACATGGTTCCGGCGGTGATCGGGGTAATTCCGTTGACGACATGCGGTGTAGCGCTGACGTCGCAGAACATCAACGGTCCCGCATCGGCGGCGGCCATAATAGCGCCGAGGCGGCGCGTCGTATCGAGCCGCGTGGACAGCAGGCGGGTGGCGCCCGCCGCGCCGAACACCTCGCCGATCTCGGCCGCTTCCTGCGGATCGCCGCCGGCGGCCAGCACCAGGATCGGTTCCACATTGGCCGCTTCGATCAGCGCCGCCAGATATTCCATGTCGTTGGTCTTGAACGGGTTGAGGCCAGGGCTGTCGATGAAGATGATGTCGTGGCGCGATGCGGCCACCTCGACGGCGCGGCGCAGGCTCTGCGGTCCGCGCGCGGTGACGAGCTCGAGTTCGAGAATGCGCGTGAAGGCCGAGAGCTGCTCGGTGG
>CAZNZI010000805.1:0-9314 GCA_964577475.1 uncultured Rhodospirillaceae bacterium | reverse complement strand
GTGGCCGGCATTCCGGTGATGTATTTTCCCTATTTTTCGCATAGCGATCCGTCGGTGAAGCGCGAGAGCGGAATTCTGCCACCCACCTTCTTCAGCAACGCGATCGTCGGCACGGGCATCAGTACGCCCTATTACCAAATTCTCTCGCCCTACCAGGATGCGACCATCGCGCCGATCTATACCTCGAAGGAAGGCATGGGCGCGGCGGCGACCTGGCGCGCGCGCAGCACCTTTGGCGAAATGGTGACCCAGGGTTCGTTCGGCAACGAGCCGTCGCCCAACAATCTCGCGCGCACCGCGACGGGCTGGAACGTCAATGCCCAGTCGCAATTCGCCATCGACGACACCTGGCGCGCGGGATACGACATCGAACGCGCGTCCGACCGCGACTATTTGCGCTATTACGACTATCCGCTGACCGCGCCTTACCTGACATCGCGTCCCTACCTCGAAGGCTTCAGCAGCCGAAGCTATGCGGCCGTCGAAGCCTATTCGTTCCAGAACCAAAGCGATACGCTGTCGGCGCCGGTGCCCGGGATTCCCGACAAGACGCCGCTGGTCTTGCCGCTGATTACCTACAGCGTGCAGAGCCGGCCGGGCTGGGGCAGCGGCTACTGGACTTTCGACACGCACGCGGCGTCGATCATGCGCACCGACGACGAAACCAACAGCCGGCGCGTCAATACGCTGACGGCATGGCACCTGCCCTATACGAGTAAAGATGGTCAGGTGTTCCACTTCACAACCGCGCTGCGCGCGGATGCGTATAACAGCGACCACATCATCGGTCTTGGTCCCGACCAGACCTATGCGTATCGCGTGATTCCCACGGCCTCTGTCGATTGGCGCATGCCGCTGGCCAAGGTCGAGGACCATTCGACACAGACGCTCACGCCGATCCTGATGGCGAATATCGGTCCCTATGGCGGCAACGATGCCAAGATTCCCAACGAAGACAGCCTGGACTTCGAACTCGACGATTCGAACATCTTCAATCCGCAGCCGTTCAGCGGCTACGACCGGGTTGCCAGCGGACCACGTGTGGCCTACGGGGCGGAATACACGGTTACGAACCGTGGCGACTCGGCAGCCGATGTCCTGGTCGGCCAAAGCTACCAGCCGCGCCGCGACGACGTGTTTCCGATCGGCACCGGGCTCGATCACCCGTTCTCCGACATCGTCGGCCGGGCCGGGGTGTCGCCATCGCCCAATCTCAGCCTCACCTACCGTTTCCGCCTGTCCGAAACGGATTACAGTTTCCGCCACAGTGAACTCGATCTGCATGCAGGATCCCGTCCCCTGAGCGCGACGCTCGGCTATGTCTTCCTGGACAACATCAATTCCACCAGCAATCTCGGCTTGCGCGAACAGGTTGTCGGCACGGTTCGGGCCCAGGTTACCCGGCACTGGAGTGTCGAATTTTATGACAATTCGAATTTGGGGCCTGGCGGCGGACCGTTGCAGACGGGGGGGCGCTTGGGCTATGAGGACGAGTGCACGATTCTTCAACTGGATGGTGGCGTCCGTAATACGACCGTCAACACCATCGAAGCCGGCCACTATGTCGTCTTGAGGATCGTCCTTAAGACTCTGACCCAATTTCCTGTCAGTTTGTTTTGACCATGACCCGCTCCATAGCCCATCGTCTCGCCGTCCTTTGCATCGCCATGACGCTCCCCGCCGCAATCGCGCGGGCAGCCGACCTGCCGCCCGAGGCCACCGAACGGGTGGCCGCGGCCGTCAACGAGGATGCGATCACGATCCACGATCTGGATGCCCGCGTGCGTCTGGGTCTGCTGGCGGCCAATCTGCAGGATACGCCCGAGAACCGGCAAAGGCTGGGTCCCGAGGTCCTGCGCCGCCTCATCGACGAGCGGCTGGAAACGCAAGAAGCCAAGCGGCTCAAGGTTTCGGTCGGCGAGGGCGAGATCGAAGCCGGCGTTGCCGACATCGAGGCGCAGAACAATATGAAGAAGGGGCAACTGGCCTCGTATCTTGACCAGCGCGGCATCGATCCGCAAACCCTGCGCGACCAGATCCGGACCCAATTGGTCTGGACTCGTGTGCTGCGGCAGCAGTTGATGCCGACCATTCATGTGGGCGAGGAAGAGATCGACGCCCGCATCGGGCAGATGAAAGATGGCCTCGGCAAGCCGGCTTATCTGGCGGCCGACATCTATCTGGCCGTCGAAGATCCGACCCGCGATGCCGAAGTCCATCAACTGGCCGACAGCCTGGTGCGGCAGCTCGCAGCCGGGGCGCCGTTCTCGGGGCTTGCCCGCCAGTTCAGCCAGTCGGGTGCGTCCAGCGGCGGCGACCTGGGTTGGGTATCGCCAGGCATGATCGACGACCAGTTGATCGACGTGCTGAGCAAGCTCGAGGTCCGGCATGCGTCCCCGCCGATCCGGACGAGCGACGGCTATCACATCCTTCTATTGCGGGATAAGCACGCCGCAGGCCAGGTTCTGGCCAGCGAACCGACCTTCGATATCGCCCAGATCGATCTGGTCGCGCTGCCGGGATCTTCCGAGCAGGAGCGCAAGAACGATATCGAGAAATTGCGCAAGGTCGTCGAGGGCGACACGTCCTGTGACGACTACGAAAAGCATTCGGGCAAGATTGCGATCGCGCATTTCAGCCGCACGGGGTTGCTGCGTCCTTCGGAGATGCCCGCCGAAATCCGCTCGATGGTCGAGCCGCTCAAGCCCGGCCAAATGACCGCGACGCCCTTCGTCATCGGCGATACCCGGCGTTTCTTCATCGTTTGCCGCAAGACCGAAGTGGTCAACGGCCTGCCTTCGCGCGACGAGGTCCGCCGCAGGATCGAGAATGAACGGCTGCAATTGCTCGCCGTGCGGTATCTGCGCGATTTGCGCCGGGCCGCATTCGTCGAGATCCGCATCTAGCCTTCCATGAACGCGCCGCTCGCGGTGACGATGGGCGAGCCCGCGGGGATCGGCGGCGAAATCGCCTTGATGGCGTGGTCCGTGGCGGCACGCGACAATCTGCCGCCGTTCTTCGTGATCGATGATACGGACAGGCTGGCGGCGCTGGCCCAACGCATCGGGCTCGCCGTGCCGCTGGCGCGGATCGACTCTCCCGGCGATGCCGGCGAAGCCTACACGCGCGCTCTGCCGGTGCTGCATCGTCCGCTGCCGCGCCCGGTGACGCCGGGCAAGCCGGACGGCGCCAACGGCAAGGCCGTGGTGGCCGCGATCGAGACCGCCGTCCATCTGGCGCAAACCGGACAGGCAGCGGCGGTGGTGACCAATCCCATCAACAAGAAAGTCCTCTACGACGCGAATTTCGGTTTTCCGGGGCATACCGAATTCCTGGCCGCGCTGGCCGGCGGCGTGCGCGTCGTGATGATGCTGGCCAACAACCAGTTGCGCGTCGTACCGGTGACGATCCATGTGGCCTTGCGCGAGGCCATTGCCGCGCTGACGACCGAAGAGATCGTCGCCAGCGGCCGTCTGACGGCCCGCGCGCTGATCCAGGACTTCGGCATCGCAAAGCCGCGCTTGGCGGTGGCCGGCCTCAATCCCCATGCCGGCGAGGAAGGCGCGATGGGCGACGAGGACGCGCGTATCGTGGCGCCTGCCGTTGCCGCACTGCGCGCCGAAGGCATCGACGTCCGCGGCCCGCTATCGCCGGACACGATGTTTCATGCCGCCGCGCGCGCGACCTACGATGCCGCGCTCTGCATGTATCATGACCAAGCTTTGATTCCGCTCAAGACGCTCGATTTCGACACCGGTGTCAATGTCACGCTCGGCCTGCCTTTCGTACGGACCTCGCCGGATCACGGCACCGCCTTCGATATCGCCGGCACCGGACAGGCAAAACCGGTCAGCCTGATGGCGGCGTTGCGCATGGCCGCCCAGATGGCGGCGCAGCGATCCAAGACACCTGCGCGTGGCTGACGATCCGCTGCCGCCCCTGCGCGACGTCATCGCGAAACACGGGCTCGGCGCGCGCAAATCCCTCGGCCAGCATTTTCTTCTCGACCTCAACCTGACCGGCCGCATCGCGCGTGCCGCCGGCGATCTCGCAAGCGGCACGACCATCGAGGTAGGGCCCGGCCCCGGCGGATTGACGCGCGCGCTCCTGGCTGCTGGCGCGGGCCGGGTGATCGCGATCGAGCGCGACGTGCGCTGTCTCGAGGCGCTGGCCGAAATCGCCGCCGCCTATCCGGGCCGACTCGAAATCGTCGAAGGCGACGCGCTCGAGACCGATGCGGCCATGCTCGGTGCGGCGCCCCGGCGGATCGTCGCCAACCTTCCCTACAATGTCGGCACGCCGCTCCTGATCGGCTGGCTGCGCCAGGCCGAGGCCTTTGAAAGCCTGACACTGATGTTCCAGAAGGAGGTCGCCGACCGTCTCGCCGCGGCTCCGCGTGACGATGCTTATGGGCGGTTGTCGGTGATCGCGCAGTGGCGCTGTAAGGTGAAGCCGCAGTTCAACGTGGCGCGCGAGGCCTTCGTGCCGCCGCCGAACGTGGCCAGCACGGTGGTCCGCCTCGAACCGTATGCCGAGCCTCTGGCGCCAGCGCGGATGGCGACGCTGGAGCGCGTCACCGCAGCCGCCTTCGGCCAGCGGCGCAAGATGCTGCGGTCCTCGCTCAAATCGTTGGGCGACGCGCAGGCACTGCTCGATGCCGCCGGTCTCGACGGTACGATGCGCGCGGAAGAGGTCGATATCGCCGGCTTCTGCGCTGTGGCCCGTGCGGTGGATGCCGCCACGAAGGTCTAGGCGTTCGTGGCCATCGCCGCCAGCCATGCGGCGGCGTACAGTCCCAAGCCGAATGCGCCATGATTGGCGAAGCTGCGCAAACGGGCCTGGGCCGGACGTGGTGTGCGGCTCGCGGCAAAGCCGGCGCCCATACTGGGCTGCATGATCAGGAACGGCACGATCAATGTGCCGAACCCGACGATCAGCGCAGGACCGATGGCCGGTCTGGCGGCCCAATCCGATCCCCACAGCACGAACACCAGGCCGGCATAGGCGATGCCGATCGCATAATGGGTCATCCACCCGATCACGCCTTCGTTCCGCACGCGGGCTGCGGTGGCGATGGAGGTATGGCGGAACGTTCCGCGCGCCAGATGGACGATCCATCGGCCGACGACGGCGTAGTCGGGTGAGGGCACGCCGAACAGCCTGCGTTGCGCCAAGCCCCAGATATCCATGACCACCGTTGCCCCCGCGCCGATCAGAACGGCGCTCAAGACCACATTCTCCGCTTCGGTCATTTTGTTTCTCCTTTGCTTCGGGCAGGCCGGCCAATCCCTGACTTGCCCGCGACACGACGATAAGGCACTCTGCCACTTCAAGTGAACTTGAGGTCAAGAGCTGATGTTGGACATCGCTGAAGTGGCACGGCGGTCCGGCGCACCCGCTTCGACCCTTCGTTTCTATGAGGAAAAAGGGCTTATCGCTTCGGTCGGCCGCCACGGTTTGCGGCGGCTGTTCGAGCCAAGCGTTCTGGAACGCCTGGCCCTCATCGCCTTGGGGCGTGCCGCCGGAATTTCCCTTGAGGAGATCGGAACCATGGTCGCGCCCGATGGCGGACTGCGCATCGACCGGCGGGTGCTCGCGGCGCGTGCAGATGAACTCGACGACACGATCCGCAAACTCAGCGTGATGCGCGACGGTCTCCGCCACGCCGCCCATTGCCCGGCGCCCAGCTATATGGAATGTCCGACGTTCCGGCGCATCCTGCGCGCGGCCGCCATCGGCGCCATCGGCGCGCGAGACAAGGGGTTCCCCGGGCCGCGCAAGGCCTTGCCGAAGCGCCCAGCGCGAAAAACGGAACGTAAAGTGGTCAGCCCTGGCCGCGCAGGGCGTTGACGAATTCGGCCAGGCCGAGCTGGCGGTCGCGCTTCAGGCGCTCGGAATTCAGGATGCCCTGCACCTGGGTAATGCTGGTTTCGAGATCGCGGTTGACGATGATGTAGTCGTATTCGCGGTAGTGGCTCATCTCGTCGCCGGCCTTGGCCATGCGGCGCTTCACCACTTCGGCACTGTCCTGCGCACGGCTGTGCAGGCGGCGCTCCAGTTCTTCCATCGACGGCGGCAGAACGAAGACGCTGACCAGGTCGGCGGCGGCGTTCTGGCCCAGTTGCTGCGTGCCCTGCCAATCGATGTCGAACAGCACGTCGCGGCCCTCGGACAGCGCGCGCTCCACCGGCTTGCGCGGCGTGCCGTAATGATGATCGAAGACGCGGGCGTGCTCGAGCATGCCGTTCTCGGCCACCAGTTCGGTGAAATGCGCTTCGGTCACGAAGTGATAGTCCTTGCCCTCCACCTCGCCGGGCCGCGGGGCGCGCGTGGTGTAGGACACCGACATCACGATGTTCTGATCCTGCTTGAGCAGCGCGCGCGAGATCGAGCTTTTGCCTGCGCCCGAGGGCGAAGACAGAACCAGCATCAGGCCACGGCGGCGCAGGGCGGGAGGCGGGGCGGCGGTCATTCGGCGTTCTGCACTTGCTCGCGGAATTGTTCGATCGAGGCTTTCAACTCAAGGCCGATGCTTGTCAGCGCCAGTTCGGCCGCCTTGGAGCACAGGGTGTTGGCTTCGCGGTTGAACTCCTGACAGAGGAAGTCCAGCCGGCGGCCCACCGGCTCGGTTCCGGCCAGCATGCCGCGCGCCGCCGCCACATGAGAGCGCAACCGCTCGATTTCTTCAGTGACGTCGCCCTTGGATGCGAGCAGGGCGGCTTCGGCCAGCAGCCGGTCTTCGGACAAGGCGGGTGCGGTATCCAGCAGCATGCGGACCTGTTCGCGGATGCGTTCCTTGCGCCCGTTCACATCGACGGCGGCCGCGGCGGCCGCACGGTCGGTCAGGGCCGCGATCTCGGCCAAGCGGTTGCTGAGGTCGTCCCCCAGACGCCTGCCCTCGGCATTGCGGGCCTGCGCCAACCCCTCCAAAGCCTGATCGAGAGTGGCCAGCATCGGCTTCAGGATATCGGCCGTCACGGTCCCTTCATCTTCGGACTCGCCCGATTCGAGCACGCCGCGGAGGCCCAGGAGCCCGTCCACGCTGGGGGGCATCAGGTCGGGATGGCGGCGGCGCAGCCCGAGCGCGATCTCGGCGAGCCGGGCCAGGCGGACTTCGTTGACGGTCACCGGGGCGGCGGTCCCCTGCCGGCGGACGGCCAGGGCCAGGTTCAGGCTGCCCCGCTTGAACCGCTTGCCGGCGGCATCGCGGGCCGGGATTTCCAGGGCGTCATGCCCGGCCGGCAGGCGGCAGCGGATTTCCAGGCCCCGCCCATTGACGCTCTTCGCCTCCCAGGTCCAGGCGAGCGCTCCTTCCGATCCTTCGGCACGGGCGTAGCCGGTCATGCTTTGGCAAGGCAAAAGTCGCGTCCTCCCCGACACGTTCGGGCTAGGTTATACCGTGAGCCATAAGGCCTCGCCAACGGCTTCCCTCGCGACAAGGGCGAGGGTCGGGCGCCCCGGCTTGCGCGGCGCATGCGGGCTGGCTAGGGTACGGCCTTTCGCGCAAGGAAGAGGGTGATGCACGTCGTTCTCAATCCGCTGTTAGAAGTCATCGACATCATCATCTACATCTATATCCGCATCCTGCTGGTGATGGTGGTGATGAGCTGGCTGGTGCAATTCAACATCATCAATACCCGCAATCGCGTGGTCTACATGGTGATGGATGTGCTGTATCGTCTCACCAATCCGGTGCTGAAGCCGATCCGGCGGATCCTGCCCGATATGGGCGGGCTCGACATTTCGCCGGTGGTCTTGATGCTGATTCTCTATTTCCTGCAACGGGTGTTGGGTGAACTCGCCCTCTCCCTCGCGACCTCGTGATGCGCTGACGGCGGCGCCGGGTGGCGCGCGGCTGGCGGTGCGGTTGATGCCCCGGGCGCGGCGCGAAGGGATCGAAGGGGTGGTTCGCGAGGCCGACGGCCAGACGGCGCTGAAGGTCGCGGTGAATGCGCCGCCGGTCGACGGCAAGGCCAATGCCGCGCTGGTGGCGTTGATTGCGACGTCGCTGGGCGTGGCGAAGACGGCGGTCAGCATTGCGGCGGGCGGGTCGAGCCGCCGCAAGCTTTTATTCGTGGCGGGCGACGCGGCTGTGCTGCGCGACCGTCTCGATCAGGTTGCCGGTTAGGCAGAAAGCATCAGGGGAATCGGATGAGCGCGCGGGTGATCGACGGAACGGCGGCAGCGGCCGAAATCTATAAGGCCATTGCGAAGCGCGTGGCCGATCTTACAGGCGCCACCATTCCCGCACCTGGCCTGGCCACCGTGCTCGTGGGCGACGATCCGGCCAGCCACACCTATGTCAAGAACAAGCGCCGCCGCGCCGAAGAGGCCGGCATGCGCTCCTACGAGCACACGCTGCCCGGCTCGGTCACCGCAGCGGAACTGCTTGCCGTTATCAAGCAGTTGAACGAGAACGGCGCCGTGCACGGGATTCTCGTGCAGATGCCGCTGCCCTCACATATCGATCCGCTACACATCATCGAGGCCATCGATCCGGCGAAGGATGTCGACGGTCTGCACCCGCTCAATGCCGGCAAGCTGGCGGGTGTCGGCCGGCACAGTTTCGTGCCCTGCACGCCGCTCGGCTGTCTGCATCTGCTGAAGAGCGAAAAGGTCGATCTGGCCGGCAAGGAAGCCGTGGTGATCGGCCGTTCGACTCTGGTCGGCAAGCCGATGGCCCAACTTCTGCTGCGCGAGAACTGCACCGTCACCATGGCCCATTCGCGCACGAAGGATCTGCCGGCCGTTTGCCGCCGCGCCGATATTCTGGTGGCCGCGATCGGCAAGCCGCAGATGATCACTGCCGACTACATCAAGCCCGGTGCATTCGTTCTCGATGTGGGCATCAATCGCGTGCCGGCGGAGAATGGCAAGAGCAAGCTGGTCGGCGATGTCGCGTTCGACGACTGTGCAAAAGTGGCAGGTATGATCACGCCGGTGCCGGGTGGCGTCGGTCCGATGACGATCGCGATGCTGTTGCGCAATACGCTCGAAGCCTGCTCCGACCAGATCGGTCTCGATTGGGGCGAGGAACGGCGCTTCAGCCGCTACCCGCGGCCGAAGCCGTTCGATTGGCGGGTATAAGTTAAAGTGGCGTTGAGCGGCGAAACGAGCTTTGTCGAAAAACTCGCAAATTCGGATGCGGTAAAGACTCTCTTAGAAGAGCGCCGCATTGCCGAATTGTTCAAGAGAGCTGGCTGGGATGCCAGGAATGGGCGGCACTACCGGGATGTTGTCACTGGCAAAGATCGGGAAGTCGACGTCCATGCCAGAAAAATCATCTCGCCGCTTGAAAGTATGCAGCCTCTCCT
>CAZNZI010000804.1:0-2476 GCA_964577475.1 uncultured Rhodospirillaceae bacterium | reverse complement strand
CGAGAAGGCCTTCAAAGGCACGGGGATCAAGGAAGTGCGCTCGGTCAACGGCAACTGGACCGCGAACGTGACCAAGACGGTCGTGCTCCAGGCGCTCGCCACCTCGCCGCAGAAGATCGACGCGGTGTGGACCACGGGCTCCGAGTCGCGCGTCGTCGCCGAAGCCTTCGCCGAAGCCAAGCGCCCGCAGCCGCTGATCACCGGCTCGACCTCGGGCGATGCGCTTGGGTACTGGAAGGCCCATCCGGATGGCTACAAGTTCGACGGCCATGGCGTGCTGCCGGCCTGGAACTCGCAAGCCCTCTTCCGCGTCTCGGTCCGCCTGCTCGAAGGCCAGCAGCCCAAGATGAACTCGCTGCTGATCCCGATCCCGGCGATCCATCAGGCCGACCTGCCGAAATGGTACAAGGCCTGCATGACGCCCGACGCCGTCTCGACCTTCCCGGCCCCGCCGACCGATCCGACTTCGGACAAGGAACTCGATGCCTATTTCAAGAAGCCGGCGGCGATTTCCAACTACAATTACGCCGATATGCCCGATCCGTGCGCGGGTAAGTAAAAAGGGCGTACAGTCTGCGCATCTGGACAGTTACCCGGGCAACTGGGTAACTGTTCTCTTTTTGCGGCACAGGCATGCTCGACGTCGAAGACCTGTCGAAGACCTATGGCGAGACGGTGGCGCTCGATGGCGCCAACATCCGTTTCCGGCCGGGCACGATTCACGCCATCCTGGGCGAGAACGGCTCGGGCAAGAGCACCCTAGTCAAACTGCTCTCGGGCATCGTGCCGCCGACGCGCGGCGCGATCCGTTTCGACGGCACGCCGCTCGCCGAATTCGCACCCGCCGCCGTGCAGCGCTTCGGCCTCTCGACCGTCTTCCAGGAGGTGCTGATCGCGCCCGATCGGACGGCCGCGGACAACATCCTGCTCGGCAGCGACGGCCTCTTCCACCGCTCCATTCCCCGCGCCCAGCGCCGCGATGCGGCTGCCGCGGCGCTCGCGCCGATCGCCAAGACCGAGGTCGATCTCGACATGCCGGCAGGACAACTGCCACTGGCCGTGCGGCAGTTGATCGTGCTGGCCCGCGCGCTGGTCCGAAAGCCGCGCATCCTGATCCTCGACGAAGTGACCGCCGCGCTCGACTTCAATGACCGCGAGGCGGTGTTCGTGACGATGGAGGCCTTCGCCCGCGCAGGCGGGCTGATCCTCTTCATCTCGCACCGCATGGACGAAGTGCTGCGTCTGGCCAATTTCGTCACCATCCTGCGCAATGGCCGCGTGGTCGAAACGCTCGACCGTGCCTCGGTGACTTCGGAGTCGATGCTGAAGCTGATGGCGCCCGCCGCCGCTGCGGAAATCGCCCATGGCCGGTGAAACCCAGGAACGGCTGCGCATCGAAGCGGTGGCCGTGGCGCCTGCCGCCGCGCCGGTCGATGAGATCGTGAAGGCCGGTGAGATCGTCGGTCTCGCGGGTCTCGACGGGCATGGGCAAGAGGCCTTCCTCGAAATCCTGGCCGGGCTGCGCCCTGCCGCCGCCGGCCGTGTGTCGATCACCGAAGACGGGCGCTTCGTGCAAGTCTCGGGCTTCCGCCAGGCCGTACGCCACGGGCTGGCCTATCTGGCGCGCGACCGCCGCGCCAACGGCATCTTCCCGTCGCTCTCGATCCTCGACAATTTCGGCATCGTCGCCATCGACCGTTTCGCGCGCTTCGGCCTGATCGATCGCAACCGGCGCCGCCAGCGCTATGAGACCTATCGCGACCGCCTCTCCATCGTCGCACCGACACCCGACAAGCCGATCACGGCACTGTCGGGCGGCAACCAGCAGAAGGTGCTGCTGGCGCGCTGGCTGGCGATGACGCCGCGCATCCTGCTGCTCAACGACCCCACGCGCGGCGTCGACCAGCGCACCCGCGAAACGCTCTATCAGGTGTTCCGCGAACTGGCACATAAGGAAGGCATGGCGCTCGTGGTGCTCTCGACCGAGATCGAGGAGATCATCCGGCTGTGCGACCGTGTTCTCGTGTTCCGCGACCAGCATGTGGTGGCGCGGATCGCGGGCGACGCGCTTTCCAACGACCGCGTGATCGCCGCCATGTTCGGACGCGCGTCATGAGCGCGCCCGGCTTCGACAAGCGTCTGCGCATGACCATCGCCGATCGGCGCGAGACGGGATACGCGCTCGTGCTGTTCGTGGTTCTGATGATCGTCAACATCGCGCTGAACCCGGCCCGCTTCGTGCCCGGCGCCTGGGGCACCGTGATCGGCTTGGCCGCGCCGCTGATCGCGGCCGCGATCGCGTCGACGCCCGCGATCCTCGGCGGGCGCGGCGGCATCGATGTGTCGGTGGGCCCGCTGATGGGCTTCGTCAATGCGTTGATCGTCCAGACCCTGATCATCGACGCCGAAGTCTCGTCGCCCTGGGCGGTGGTGCCGATGGCCCTCGTGGTCGGCGCGGCCGCCGGCGCTATCAACG
>CAZNZI010000803.1:0-1923 GCA_964577475.1 uncultured Rhodospirillaceae bacterium | reverse complement strand
CGAACCTCTGTTGAATTCCGGCCATCTGCATGCGGCCTTGCGCAAGCGGCGGCAGAAACCGATCTTTCTGATCGATGCTGGCCTGCCCGGCGACGTGGATGCCGCGGTCAACCGCATCGAAGGCGCGTTCCTGTACGACCTGGCCGATCTCGAACGTATCGCCCATGAAGGCCGTGCGGGGCGAGAACTAGCCGCACGGCAGGCCTGGGCTATTGTCGAAGAGGAAGCCGCCGCCTATCAGCAGAACCGTGCCGCGCGGGCCGCCGCGCCCGCCCTCGCGCTCTTGCGGGCGCAATTCGATGCGGCGCGCGAGGTCGCCCTGAAGGAGGCCGGCGGCGACGCCGAGAAGGCGACGCGGCTCTTGATCAACCGCCTGTTGCATACGCCGTCGGAAGCGATGCGCGAGCTTGCGGCGGGCGCCGGAGACTGGGATAAGGCCGAACAGTTGCTGCGGCAGTTGTTCCGGTTGGGATAAGAAGACACGAATGAATATCGAAGCCGCCCTCGACCGCGTCCTGACGCGCCACGCCGAAATCTCGGCGAAGCTGAACGACCCGGGCCTCGATTCCCAAAGCATCGTCAAGATGTCCAAGGAACTGTCCGAGCTCGACCCGGTGGTCGGCGCGATTAAATCCCTGCGCGATCTGCAGGCCGGCGTAACCGATGCGGCCACGATGCGCGACGACCCGGCCACCGATGCCGAGATGCGCGACTTCGCCGATCAGGAATATCGCACGCTGAGGGACAAGCTGCCCGGGGCCGAGCGGGCGGTGCAGATCATGCTGCTGCCCAAGGACGAGGCCGATGCGCGTAATGTGATCCTGGAAGTGCGCGCGGGCACGGGCGGCGAGGAAGCCAAGCTGTTCGCGGCCGAACTGTTCCGCATGTACGAACGCTATGCCGCGCGCAAGGGCTGGCGGTTCGAGATCCTCGATCTCAGCGAAACGGGCCTCGGCGGGCTCGCTGAAGCGACCGCCTCGATCAACGGCAACAGCGTCTTCGCCAAGCTGAAATTCGAGTCGGGTGTGCATCGCGTGCAGCGCGTGCCGGAGACCGAAGCGTCGGGTCGCATCCACACTTCGGCGGCCACCGTGGCCGTGCTGCCCGAGGCCGAGGAGGTCGATGTGAAGATCGACGACAAGGATCTGCGCATCGACGTGTTCCGCGCCCAGGGTGCCGGCGGCCAGCACGTCAACAAGACCGAATCGGCGGTGCGCATCACCCATCTGCCGACCAATATCGTCGTGGTGTGTCAGGACGAAAAGAGCCAGCACAAGAACAAGGCCAAGGCGATGAAGGTGCTGCGCGCCCGCTTGTACGAGAAGGAGCGCGAGGAAAAGGCGGCGGCACGCGCGGCCGACCGCAAGAGCCAGGTGGGTTCGGGCGACCGGTCGCAGCGCATCCGCACCTACAACTACCCGCAGGCGCGCGTGACCGATCACCGCATCAACCTGACCACCTACCAACTCGACCAGGTGCTGGAGGGCATCGGGCTCGACGAGTTCGTCGATGCCCTGGTCGCCGCCGATCAGGCCGAGCGGCTGGCGGAGTTGGAATGACCGCCACGACCGTCGGCGCGGCGCTGGCGGATGCGGCGGCAACCCTCGCCGCCGCGGGTATCGAAGACGGACGGCGCGAAGCGCGGCTGCTCGTGGCCCATGCGCTGAAGCTCGACGCCGCCACCATTTTCAGCCGGCCCGAGCGGCCGTTGTCCGAAGAAGACACTCAGGCTGTCGCTAGGTTCGTCCGCCGCCGCGCCGCGCGCGAGCCGCTCTCCCGCATCATCGGCATACGCGAATTCTGGAGCCTGTCCTTCCGTCTGACACCCGACACGCTCGACCCGCGCCCCGACAGCGAGACGCTGATTGAAGCCGTACTGACAGCGATTCCCGACCGTTCGGCGCCGTTCCGTGTGCTCGACCT
>CAZNZI010000802.1:0-4715 GCA_964577475.1 uncultured Rhodospirillaceae bacterium | reverse complement strand
GTTCACGCGAGACCTGGTCATAGTGCCGGCGGATCGAGCGGAAGAGATAAAGCAGCAGCGGCAGCAGCAGGACGATCAGCCAGGCGCCTTCCGTGAACTTGGCCTCAATAATGACCAGCAGCGCGACCGTGGTGCAGATGCAGCCGAGCCCATTGATCGCTGCCTTGCCCGCCCAACCCGGGCCCTGGATGCGCAGCCAGCGCGCCACCATGCCGGCTTGGGACAAGGAGAAGCCGATGAACACGCCGACCGCATAGAGCGGCACCAGCGCATTGGTGTCGCCGCCGAACACGATGATCAGCAACGCCGCTAGCCCGGCCAGTGCGACGATGCCGTTGGTGAAGGCGAGGCGGTCGCCCACGTTTCCCAATTGGCGGGGCAGGTAGCTCGACCGCGCCAGCACCGAGGCCAGCATCGGGAAGCCCGCGAAGGAGGTGTTGGCGGCCAAGAGCAGGATCAGCGCGGTCGCGGCCTGGATCGCGTAATAGACGATGCCGCGGCCGAACACCGAGCGCGCCACCTGCGACATCACCGATTCGGCATCGCGCGGTACGACGTCGAGATGATCGGCCAGCACCGTGATGCCGATGAACATGAACGCCAGCAGCATCGACATGGCGACGAGCGTGAGGCCCGCATTGCGCGGCGCGGGATTGCGGAAGGCGGGCACGCCGTTCGACACCGCCTCGACGCCCGTCATGGCCGTGCAGCCCGAGGCGAAAGCGCGCAGCAGGAGGATCAGGCCCAGCGCCTGCCCGCCCTTTTCGGCGTTGTGGGCGGCAACGATATCCGAAGGCGGCTGCAGGTTGCCGCTGAGCAAGCCGTAGGCGCCGACCGCCACCATGATCAGCACCAGGAAGATGAAAGCGTAGGTCGGGATCGAGAACACGCCCGAGGACTCGCGGATACCGCGGATGTTCAGCCACATCACGAACAGGATCGCGAGGATACAGATGCCCACCGTATAAGGTGCCAGGATCGGAAGCGCCGAGGTGATGGCGAAGACGCCCGCCGAGACCGACACGGCCACCGTCAGCACATAGTCGATCAGCAGCGATGCGGCGGCCAGCAGGCCCCAGAACTCGCCGAGATTGTCGAGCGCGACGACGAAGGCACCGCCGCCATTGGGATAGGCGTGGATCGTCTGCCAGTAGGATGCGGTGACGATCGCAAGCAGTGCGCAGATGATGGCGGCGATCGGCGTCGAGTAGTTCATCGCCCCTGTGCCGGCCACCACCAGTACCAGCAGGATTTCCTCGCTGGCATAGGCGACCGAGGAAAGCGCGTCCGACGAGAAAATGGCAAGCGCGCGCGTCTTGCCGATCTTCTCCATCTCCATCGCGGCGGTGGCGAGCGGGTTGCCGAGAATCAGGCGACGCCAATTGACCGCCACGATGAATCAGCCTTTCGTTTTTTCGAGCTTGGCCAACGCTTCGTCGCGCTCGCGGATCGCCTGGGTGCGGCGCTCGACTTCCTTGGTATTGGCTTCGAGCAGCTCGCGCACGCGGGCACGCAACTGGCGCACCTCGGCGATCAGGCGCGGCACGTCCTCGCGCGCCTGCATGGAGAATTGGGCGTTGGCCAGGTTGGCCTCGGGCGGGCGGTAGTCGAATAGCGCGATCGCGGCCTGGTCCTCCTCCTGGTCGGCATTGAGCCAAGAGCAGGCGACATCAGGATCGCTGAGCACTTTCCAGGGGCCCGGGGTGGCCGCTTTGCAGCGCGCTTCGAGTTCGGAGAGGTCGACTTCCCGGAGAGGCGCGTCGTCGGATGCCGGCACGATGTTCCCTCGAATTTGCGGCGGGTCTGTTTACTCCCAACCGCCCCAACTCACAACGTCGCGACGATACTATGTTGATTTTCCTTTATAATTTCTTGATGCGCTGCGAAGAAGGTTAATCGAGCGCCTGGCGAAGGGCCGCCGCCGCCGCCCAGGGGGTCAGGACCAGGGCCGCGATCAGGAAGCCGCCCAGCGCCATGATCTCGCTGCCCCAGGGCTGGCCGGCCTGCGCCGCCTCGACGGCCGCCGCACCGAAGATCAGGACCGGCAGGGTCAATGGCAGCAGCAACAGGGTCAGCAAGACGCCGCCGCGCCGGGCCCCCAGGGTCAGGGCCCCGCCGACCATGCCGAGCAGGCTGAGGGTCGGCATGCCCAGCAGCATGGCGACGAACAACGCCTGATGGGTGGCGCCGGGAAGATAGAGAAGCATCCCCATCACGGGCGCGACGATCAGCAGTGGCACGCCGGTCGCGATCCAATGGGCCGCGGCCTTGGCCAGCACCGTGAGTTCGAGCGGCGCCGGGGCCAGCGCCATCACTTCGAGTGTGCCGTCTTCGTAGTCGGCGGCGAACAGGCGCTCGAGGGAAAGCGTCGCGGCGAACAGCGCGCAGACCCAGATCACGCCCGCCGCGATCGGCACCAGCACGCCCGCATCGGGGCCGATCGCGAACGGGAACATCGCCGTCGCCATCACGAAGAAGCCCAGCACCAGCATGCCGTCGGCGCCCTGGCGCAAGATCAGCCGCAGGTCGCGGCGCAACACCGCCCAAAAAGCGCTCATGCGATCAGGTCCAGATCGGCGCCGCGCACGAATGGACCGAGATGCAGAATCTGCCCGTCCCGCAAGGCTATTTCGGTGTGGGTCGCGGCCACGACCATGCCGCCTTGCGCGCGGTGGGCGGCCAGCATCGTTTCCAGAGCCGTGAGCGAAACGTCGTCGAGGCCGACGGTCGGTTCATCGAGCAGCCAGAGATCGGCGCGCGTCGCAACGAGTCGTGTCAGGGCGAGCCGCCGCCGCTGGCCGGCGGACAGCAGCCGCGCCGGCACATCCGCCAGCCGCGCAAGAGTGAGCGTATCGAGTGCTTCCGCCAGCGCCGCACCGTCCAAAGTCAGGCCGCGCAGTTGCGCCCAGAAGCGGACATTTTCGGCGACCGTCAGCGCCAGCTTGACCCCGTCGAGATGGCCCACGAAATGAAGCCTTCCGCCATGGGCCTCGCGGTCGTCGAGCGCATCCTGGCCGTTCCAGGCCAGCGTCCCGGCCTCGGGCCGCACCAGCCCGGCCATCAGGCGCAGCAGACTCGACTTGCCCGACCCGTTAGGCCCGCGCAGGATCAGCGCCCCGCCCCCCTGAAGGGCGAAATCAAGCCCGGCGAAGACCAGCCTGCCGCCGCGACGGCAGGCGAGGCCGGTTCCGACGAAGCCCGAAGCGTGTGGCAATTCCCCCATGGACGAAACCTTAGCCCGGAAACCCCGTTAATGTCGAAACGGGGACATTCGTTTACGGGGGGCTGGCTTGCAACTCTAGTCCCTTGGATAAGCGGCGGATTCGTGGAAAACTGGCCTTTGCTGCGCCTGGGACGCAGCGGGCGGTGGGGAGCCGCCAAAAAACACTGCCGCCGCCCGGAGAGAAACCATGGGTCAGGACACGTTGAAGGCACGCCGCACGCTGGACGTGGACGGCCGCAAATACACGTATTACAGCCTCGATACGGCCTCGAAGGCCGGATTGGGCGATATCAGCCGGCTGCCCTTCTCGATGAAGGTGCTCCTGGAAAACCTGCTGCGCTGGGAAGACGGGCGCACGGTGACCGTGGACGACGTCAAGGCGGTCGGCGAGTGGATCGGCAACCGCGGCAAGGCCGAGAAGGAAATCGCCTATCGCCCGGCGCGCGTGCTGATGCAGGACTTCACCGGCGTGCCGGCCGTGGTCGATCTGGCCGCGATGCGCGACGCGGTCGTGGCGCTCGGCGGCAACCCGACCAAGATCAACCCGCTCTCGCCTGTCGATCTCGTCATCGACCATTCGGTGATGGTGGACTTCTACGCCTCGCCCGACGCGCTTTCGAAGAACATCGAATTGGAATTCCAGCGCAACGGCGAGCGCTATGCGTTCCTGCGCTGGGGCCAGACCGCGTTCGACAATTTCCGCGTCGTGCCCCCGGGCACCGGCATCTGCCACCAGGTGAACTGCGAATACCTGGCGCAGGTCGTCTGGACTGCCAAGGACGGCAATGACGAAGTCGCCTATCCCGACACGCTGGTCGGCACCGACAGCCACACCACCATGGTGAACGGCCTGGCCGTGCTGGGCTGGGGCGTCGGCGGCATCGAGGCCGAAGCCTGCATGCTGGGTCAGCCGACCTCGATGCTGATTCCCGAAGTCGTCGGCTTCAAGCTCAGCGGCAGCGTCAAGGAAGGCGTGACCGCCACCGACGTCGTGCTGACCGTCACCCAGATGCTGCGCAAGAAGGGCGTGGTCGGCAAGTTCGTCGAGTTCTACGGCGCGGGTCTCGACAACCTGGCGCTGACCGACCGCATGACCATCGCCAACATGGCGCCCGAATACGGCGCCACCTGCGGCTTCGTCCCGATCGATCAGGAGACGCTGCGTTATCTCGAGCTCACGGGCCGCGAGACGGCACGCATCAAGCTGGTCGAAGCTTATGCGAAAGCCCAGGGCATGTGGCGCGACGCCGGCACCGCCGACCCGGTCTTCACCGACACGCTGGAACTCGACCTCTCAACCGTCGAGCCGTCGCTCGCCGGTCCGAAGCGGCCGCAGGATCGCGTGGCGCTGGCCAAGGCGAAGGAAGGCTTCGCCACCGCGCTGCCGACCATCACCGCCGGCGCCACCATCGACAAGAAGGTGAAGATCAGCGACGGCCGTGGCGAAATCGGCAACGGCGACGTGGTGATCGCCGCCATTACATCCTGCACC
>CAZNZI010000801.1:0-4773 GCA_964577475.1 uncultured Rhodospirillaceae bacterium | reverse complement strand
TAGCGGCAGCCTACGGCATTTCCGAGGCCCACCTGATGAAGGTGGTCCATGGTTTGGCCAAGCGAGGCTATGTTGCCACCACCCGCGGCCGCGGCGGCGGGCTGAGACTGGCGCGGCCGCCTGAAGAGATCCGCATCGGCGCCGTGGTGCGCGATACCGAAGACGACATGGCGCTCGCCGAGTGCTTCGCCAGCGGCAATACCTGCCCGATCGCCGGCCCCTGTGGGCTTCAGTCGATGCTGCGCGAGGCACTGGAGGCCTTTCTCGCGGTGCTCGATCGCCACACGCTTGACGATCTTCTCTGGCCCCACGGCATGGCCCTGCTGGCGCGCCTGGGGATCGAGGCGCAGCAGCCGGTTACCCACTCGTAACTGCTGGAAAAAGCGCGCGAATTTTAATCGCGTATGGTGCTTGCGTTGCGCCGCTTTACGGCTGATATACTCCCCTCGGGAGGTTGGTCGCGGACGGGCCCGTCGCCAACCCGGTCAGGTCCGGAAGGAAGCAGCCGTAACGATTTCCGGCTCGGGTCGTAATCAGCCTCCCACCTTATCCAAACAACCTGCGGGCGCCCCAGCGAGCGCAGTGAAGCGAGCCAAGGCCGGCGGACGCCAGCCGCCCGGCGAATGAGGGGCTAAACACAGTGAGCCAGGCCGTCCCGTATCGCGTTCTGGCCCGAAAGTACCGCCCGTCGGACTTCACTGGCCTGATCGGCCAGGAAGCACTGGTCCGCACGCTCACCAACGCGATCAAGGCCGGCCGGCTCGCGCATGCGTTCATGCTGACCGGCGTGCGCGGCGTGGGCAAGACGACCACGGCCCGCATCATCGCGCGCGCGCTCAACTGCATCGGACCCGACGGCACCGGCGGCCCGACCGCCGAGCCCTGCGGTGTGTGCGAGAACTGCCGCGCCATCGCAGAAGATCGCCATGTCGATGTGATCGAGATGGACGCCGCCAGCCGCACCGGCATCGATGACATCCGCGAATTGCTCGACGGCGTGCGCTATCTGCCGACCAGCGCGCGCTACAAGGTCTACATCATCGACGAAGTGCACATGCTCTCCGACAAGGCCTTCAACGCCTTGCTGAAGACGCTCGAAGAGCCACCGGAGCATGTGAAGTTCATCTTCGCCGCCACCGAGATTCGTAAGATACCGGTGACAGTTCTGTCGCGCTGCCAGCGCTTCGATCTGCGCCGTGTTGCCGCCGAAGTGCTGGAAAAGCATTTCGCCACGGTCGCGCAAAAGGAAAGCGCGGTGATCGAGCCCGACGCGATCGCGCTGATCGCGCGCGCCGCCGATGGGTCGGTCCGTGACGGGCTCTCGCTGCTCGACCAGGCCATTGCACACGGTGGCGGTCAAGTCTCGACCGAGCAGGTGCGCGACATGCTCGGCCTAGCCGATCGCGCGCGTGTCTTCGACCTGTTCGAAGCGGTGATGAAGGGCGACACCAAATCGGCGCTCGACCAGATGGCCGATCAATACGCGCTGGGTGTCGATCCGGCGGCGCTACTCTCCGATCTGCTCGATGTCACCCACTGGCTGACGCGCGTGAAACTCGCGCCCAGCGATGCCGCCGATCCGAGCGTGCCCGAGGCCGAGCGCGTGAAGGGTGCATCGCTGGCGGCCGGCCTCTCCATGGCGTCGCTGACGCGGGCCTGGCAGATGCTGCTGAAGGGTTTGAGCGAGACGCGCGGCGCGCCGTCGCCACTGCAAGCCGCCGAAATGGTGCTGATCCGTCTTGCCTATGCCGCCGAATTGCCATCGCCGGCCGAAGCGCTCGAGCAGTTGCGCAGCAATCGTCCGACCACGCCGTCCGGTCCGCCAACCCAGCCCAGCCCGCCTTCGGGCGGCGGAGGTGGTGGTGGCGCGCCCGTCCGCGCGGTGTCGGAAGGTTCGGCCGCCGTGGCGCAGCCCAAGCCCAGCAACGTGCCGTGGAACACCGAGCCGGTCGCGCAGATCCGTTCGCAGCCCCAGGGTGGCGGCATTCCGGCGCCGGTGTCGTTTGTCGAACTGGTCGAATTGCTGACGGCGCGGCGTGAGGCGATCCTGGCCGCCAATCTGCGGCGCGATGTGCATCTGGTGCGCTATGAGATCGGAGCGATCGAGCTGCGCGCGCGCCCCGAGGCGCCCGCCAATCTGGCGACGCGCGTGTCGCGCCTGCTGATCGACTGGACCGGACGGCACTGGATGGTCAGCCTAGTACAGGATGCCGGCCAGCCGACGCTCTATGAGCAGGAACTCGAGCAAAAGGTTCGCCGCCATCAGGATGCGCAGGCGCTGCCGCTGGTGCAGGCGGTGCTGGCAGCCTTCCCCGGTGCCAAGGTCGAGACGGTGCGCGACCTGACCGCCGAGGCCAATACGCTCGACAACCCGCAGCAGCACGATCTGGACCTGAAGGCCGATTTCGACGAGCCCGACAGCGGAGAGGATGAATGAAAAATCTCGGCAACCTGATGAAGCAGGCGCAGCAGATGCAGGCCCGCATGGGCGAACTGCAGGCGCGTCTGGCCGAGACGGAAGTGAGCGGCGCGGCCGGCGGCAGCATGGTGCAAGTGACGGTGAACGGCAAAGGCGACCTGCGCCGTGTGAAGATCGATCCGGCGCTGGTGAAGCCCGAAGACGTCGAAGTGCTGGAAGATCTGATCGTCGCTGCCTGCAACGACGCCAAGGGCAAGGCCGAGGCGATGATGAACGAAGAGATGCAGAAGCTGACCGGTGGCCTCAACCTGCCGCCCGGGATGAAGCTGCCCTTCTGATTTTCTGACTGGTTTTCTGGCGATGGCCGGTTCCGAGATCGAGCGCCTGATCCAGCTTCTCGCGCGCCTGCCCGGTTTGGGCCCGCGTTCGGCACGCCGTGCCGCGTTGCATCTGCTGGAACGGCGCGAGGCGCTGCTCGATCCGCTTGCCGAGGCGTTGAACGCGGCGGCCGAGAGCGTCCATCGCTGCGGCCGCTGCGGCAATCTCGACAGCACCGATCCCTGCGCCATCTGCGTCGATACCACGCGCGATGCTGGCGCGCTCTGCGTCGTCGAGGATGTGGCCGATCTCTGGGCCATGGAGCGTACGCATATGTTCCGCGGGCGCTATCACGTTCTGGGCGGCGTGCTCTCGGCGCTCGACGGGGTGGGGCCGGAAGATCTCGGCATCGAGCGGCTGCTGGCCCGCGCGCGGCCGCCCGAGATTCGCGAGGTGATCATCGCGACCAGTGCCACCGTCGATGGCCAGACCACGGCGCATTACATCGCGCAGCGTCTGGCGGGGCGCGGCCTTACCGTCTCGGGCCTGGCGCAGGGTGTGCCGATGGGCGGCGAACTCGACTTCCTCGACGACGGTACGATCGGCGCCGCATTGGCGGCGCGTCGTCCCCTGGGCTGAAGGAGCGCGTGAATGCCGGCCTGGCTGCAAGGAATCCATCCGATCTTCTTTCTGATCGTCGCGACGGCGCTCGAGGTCTCGGGTGATGCCGTGGTGCGGATGGCGATCTACGATCATGCCGGTTGGTATCGCGCCGCGCTGTTCCTCGGCGGCGCACTTCTGCTGTTCGGCTACGGCTCGTTCCTCAATCTCGCGCCGCTAGAATTCGGCCAAGTGGTCGGCCTCTACATCGCGACCCTGTTCGTGATGTGGCAGATCGTCAATTTCGCTTTCTTCCGCACGATGCCGAACCTTCCCAGCATCGTGGGCGGCGCTCTCATCGTGGCCGGCGGGGCGATCATCACCTTCTGGAAGCCCGGCGCCGGCTAGGCGTTCATTCGGGAGCAACTTTCAGGATCGTTCCTTCGCTGTCGATGACGCGGACCTTCACGCCGACGGGCGTGTCCGGACCGTTGACGGTCCAATGCGATCCGTCGACTTCGATCCGCCCGCTGCCATTCGCGATCGGCTGCTCGAGGACGACCACGCGGCCGACCAGCCGGGCGCCGCGGCGATTCAGGGTCGTGGCGCCGATATCGATGATGCCGTGCCGGTTGCCGGGGTAGAAGCCGCGGCCGAGATAGGCGGTCACCACCGCGACCGCCATCATCACGATCGCCTCGATTTCCCAGCCGAGCGTGGGCGCGGCCAGGGCGATCACGCCGGCAACGCCTGCGCCCACGGCCACCCAGAGCAGGAACACGCCGGGCGCCAGGATTTCGAGGACGAGCAGGATGCCGCCCAAGCCCCACCAGTGCCAGAAGGTGACCGCCTCGCCCATGGTCAGCGCCGGTCCCACGGGCCGGCGTTCGGCGCACCCTGCTGCGGCCCACCCGCGTTCTCGTTGGAAAACGTCTTGCGCGCCAGTTCCGCGATGCCGCCCAAGGCGCCGATCACCGAAGACGCTTCGAGCGGCATCAGCACCAGTTTCTGATTGGGCGCCGAGGCTACGCTCTGCAACGCTTCGACGTATTTCTGGGCGACGAAATAGTTGATCGCCTGGATGTTGCCCTTCGAAATCGCTTCCGACACCATCGCCGTCGCCTTGGCTTCGGCCTCGGCCTGACGCTCGCGTGCCTCGGCGTCACGATAGGCGGCCTCGCGCCGGCCTTCGGCGGCCAGGATCATCGCCTGCTTCTCGCCCTCGGCGCGCAGCACGGCGGCCTGGCGCGCGCCTTCGGCTTCAAGGACGGCGGCGCGTTTGTCGCGCTCGGCTTTCATCTGGCGCGCCATCGAATCGATCAGGTCGCGCGGCGGCGCGATATCCTTGATCTCGACGCGGGTCACCTTGACGCCCCAGGCATGGGTGGCCTCGTCAGCCACCTTCAGCAGTTGCACGTTGATCTTGTCGCGCTGCG
>CAZNZI010000800.1:0-2771 GCA_964577475.1 uncultured Rhodospirillaceae bacterium | reverse complement strand
AGGCCTTCGCTCAGCCGTCGGCGCACCAAGCCTGCTTCTTGCCGGGCATTGGCGGGCAGTGGATCGTCGGATGCCGTCCTGGCGACGGCCATGTCATCCGCAAAGGCGCGTTCAAGGAAGGCCCACAGCGCGACGACGGCGAGACTCAGCGCATATCGCGAATATTCGTCTGCAACGCGACCGCGCGCAAGAAACCACACCGCCACCGCGGCGGCAAAAGCCAGGACCAGTCGCAGCAGCCACCACAGGTGGCCTGTCATCCTCATTGCGCCTCGGCGCGTGGGAGAACGATTTCAAGCCGCCGGTTCAGGGTGCGGCCTTCGGGTGTGTCGTTCGACGCGATCGGATCGGCGTCGCCCCGGCCCTCCGCCGACAGACGCTCGGGGTTGGAGAGCCCGGTCGCGATCACGTTGAGCGCCTCTTGCGCCCGGCGCGCGGAGAGTTCGAGGTTCGACGGGATCGTCGCCGTCTTGATCGGCACGTTGTCGGTGTAGCCGAGCACCTTGATCGACCCCGGCTCATGCTCCAGCGTCGTGCCGATATCGCGCAGCACCGGCAGGAAGCGTTCGTTGATCGTGACCTTGGCAGAACCGAAGAGGTCCTTGCCCGGCACGCGCAGATCGATCGTGTCGGTTGTTTCGACCACCGACACCAAGCCGGCTGCGATGTCGTCTTTCAGTGCGAGCGTGATCCGCTCGACCTGAGTCAGTTTCTTCGGCGCGGGCGGGGGAGGCGGCGGCTCGGGGGGCTTCGGCGCGGGCGGCGGCGGGGGTAGCGGCATCTCGACCGGGATCAGCGCGTTGATCCGCGCGATGGCGACGTCGGAGGCGGCGCGCAGGGTGATCGAGAAGGCGGCATAGGCGATGGCAAGCAGGACCACTGCCGCCACGCACACGAACCACACGGTCTTCGACGAAGCGGGCGGGCGATGCTTGGCCGAGAGGCCCTGCCACTGCGCAGAGAGGTCACGCTCGTAATTGCCACGCACGCGGCGGAGTGTGCGGTGCACCTCGTCGCGCAACCGGTCGAGCTGCGCCATGCCGGCCGGCATCACGCGGTACTTGCCGGTGAAGCCGATTGCGATGCAGATGGCCATCAGCTCCAGCACATCGGCATTGGCATTGGGGTCGGCCATCATCTGGTCGAGGATTTCGAAGAAACGCTCGCCGCCGAGGGTCTCGCTATAGAGCGTGCTGACCAGACCGCGGGTCGCCCACAGACTGTGCGCGCCCCATTCGGTGTTCATGATCACGTCGTCGATGGTGGCCGCCAGTGCGTAACGGCTGACGCGCACCGCCTCGGCGGGCACGCCGCGCGCATGGGCGGCATCCTCGAAGCGCCGCATCTCGGCGATCACGCGGTCGCGCAACTCCTCGACATCGTCGGGCGCGAGACTGTCGTTGACGCGCGAGGCCAGCCACAGGAGCGCTGCGGCGGCACCCGTGATGGGATTGAGCGCGGCGACCGAGAAGGCATTCTCGACCGTCTCGTCGATCGGCGCGCGGCGCACGGCACGGCGCACGGGTGCGGGTTGGGGCGGCGGTGATGCAGCCGGGCGCTGTGTGCTCATCGCGCTTGCCGCGGCGAGCGAGGACGCAAGCGTCGGCGCACCCTCTGCCGTGGGAGCGGGGCGGCCACCCGGCCGGGGTCTACGAATGGTCTTATCGAGGTCTTTCGAGTCGCCGAATGGGTCGTCGCGATCCATCGTGTCCTAGTCCTTGATGGCCCAGAACTCGAGTTCCAGATCGGGGAAGTCCCCGGCCACATGCAAGGCAACGGCACCCGAGGTCGCCACCGGCTTCCAGAGCGGGCTCAGACGGTCGAATTCGAAATAGGCCATCCCCGTGTGATAGGGGATTTGCCGCGGCGCAACCGGCATCGGACGCAGGCCGATGCCCGGCAGCGCGGCGTTGACCAGATCGCGGATCTGCTCGACCGGACCGATCTTGATCTGAGTCGGGAAGGTCCGCATCAGCCGCTCGGTCGGCATGCTCGCCTTCACCGCCAGGACGAAGGTGGCACTGCCGATCAGCGCACGGTCGGTCAGCGCGCCGACGCGGATACCGTATTTGTGCTCGACCAGCGGGATTTCCATCGCCGATTGTTCCAGCACAGCGCTCAGCGCGCCGCGCAGGGCATCGAGGATCGGCTGGAAGCTCTGGCGCAGCGCATCGTGTCGGTACGGCGGCAGAGTCGGTGGGCGGCGGGTGTCGGCGGTGAAGGTCGAAAGTTCGCCGATCAGAGAGATCGCCGTGCCGTAGGCCGTCTCGGGATGAATCTCGGCGCCGCCGGCCAGGTAGGCGAAGAAGGGCTCGGTGCGGTTGATCGCTTGCAGCAGCAGGAAGTCGGAGATTTCCGACACGCCGCGCGCGGCACCCGAGACGCGGGTGCTCAGCGCCTCGCCGCGATGGTGCAGGAGTCCCGTCACTTCGTTGAGGAAACCGACCAGCGCGGGCGCGGCGGAACAATCCATCACCGGGGGGATATGGCGCTCATCGAGGATGATCGAACGGTCGGGCCGCACTTCGACGATATGGGCGACGGCGAGCGTGTGGAATCCGGCCAGGTCGGCGGTGCCGAGCTGGTAGCGCAGGCGCAGCTTGCCGACACGGATCGGCGCAAGCGAGGTGCTGCCCTCGGTGCTGTCGCGCGCTTCGTATTCGACCGGGCGGTAACGGGCGGCGGTCTCGCCGTCTTCGCCGTCCGAGCTTTCGATCCCGCCCGGCTGGCGCACCGGCACGGTCAGGTAGACCAGTGTGTCGCGGGTGTTT
>CAZNZI010000799.1:0-4485 GCA_964577475.1 uncultured Rhodospirillaceae bacterium | reverse complement strand
CTTCCTGCTCCGCAATACCGTGTTCGGCCGCTATGTCTATGCGGTCGGCGCCAATCCCGTCGCCGCCTACAATTCCGGCGTCAGTGTCGAGCGCGTGACGCTTGGCATCTACGTGATCACCGGCCTGATGTCGGGCATCGGCGCGGTGGTGCTGACCAGTTGGGTGGCTGCCGCGCAGCCCTTGGCCGGCTCGGGTCTCGAGTTGCAGTCCCTGGCCGCGGTGGTGATCGGCGGCGCCGCGCTGACCGGCGGGGTCGGCACGATGACCGGCGTGGTCTACGGGGTGGTGATCCTCGGCATCCTTTCGAATGGTCTCAACATGGTGGGCGTGTCGTCCTTCTATCAGACGATGACGATCGGCATCATCATCGTCATGGCGGTCATTCTCGACCGTCTGCGCGGACGGAATTGAACGCCGCAAGAAGCGGGGAGAAAAAATGTCGTTCGACGATATGCCCGATCTCGGGCCCTTTCTTCGCCCGGATGCGAAGACATACCACGAAGACTGCATCCGCCTGTCGCGCGCGGCGCTGGCGCGCACGCGGGCGATTCTCGACGTGCCCTATGGGCCCGATTTCTTCCACAAGCTCGACATCTTCCTGCCCGAGGACACCAGCCTGAAGGATCTGCCGGTCCTGATCTTCATCCATGGCGGCGCATGGCGGAACGGCTTCAAGGAGTGGTTCGCCTATATGGCGCCGCCCCTGGTGACCTTGCCGGCGATCCTGATCTCGCCGAACTATCGCCTGGCGCCCAAGGTGAAGTTCCCGGTCCCCATCGACGATTGCTGCGCCATGCTGGGCTGGGTTCATGCGAATATCGCCAAGCATGGTGGCGATCCCAATAGCATTTTCGTCGGTGGGCATTCGGCCGGCGGCCATCTCGCCGCGCTGATGAGCTTGCGGCCCGACCTGCTGACGGTGCGCGGCATGCCGAACGACGTGATCAAGGGATGCTTTGCCTTGAGTGCCGCGTTCAACATGGAACGCAAGAGCGTCGACCCGCAGCGCGCGCCGCTGGTCGATCTGCTGCTGCAAAGCGATGACGACGGCGCCAGCTCGTCGCCGATCAACTTCGTCACCGGCAGCCGCGTGCCGTTCCACATCGTCTATGGCTCGAACGATTTCCCGGAACTGATGGTCGACAACAGGCAGATGATCGCTCGGATGCGGCAGGAAGGCCGGACGGTCGAGCACTATCTGCTCGACGGGTTCTCGCATTTCGACACGAGCATCGCCTGCGGCGATCCCAACGGCGTCTGGGTTCAAACCGTGCGCCGCTGGATGGCGGCGCAGGCGCTGGGCAGGCTTCCGGTCTAGAAATAGAGACGGACACATCAAGTTGGTAAGGCCTCGATGTGCTTGTATATTGGCCCGGCCCGTGAAGCACTCTCTACTGAACGTGATCGGTATTCATTGAAATGAAGAAAAAGCCTATGAAGAAAGCGCCCCTGAAGAAGGGCGATGTCGCCAAGGAGAGGCTGGGCCAGGCGAAGAAGATGCGGGGCTATCTGCCCCACTATCTCAGCCGGCTGATGAATGCCATGAATCTGCGCCTCATGGTCGAGCTGCGCGTCCACCGCATGACGATCTCCCAGTTCCGCGTCATCCAGATGCTCGATGCGCGCGGAAGTGCCTCGATCGGCGAAATCGCGGCGGATACGGTCATCGAGCAGTCGGTGGTGAGCCGCATCGTCGACCAGCTCGAACGTTCGAATGTCGCCGAGCGCCGCAAGCGAAAGGGCGACGGACGCAACGTCGATGTTTCGCTGACGCCGAAAGGCACCAAGCTCTACAACGCCCTCTATCCGCGCGCCGCGCTAATCGTCGACGATGCGATGAGCGAACTGTCACAGAGCGAGCGCGACCTCCTCGAAACCCTGATGTTCCGCCTGTTCCACGGCACCACGCGGCGCCTGGAATCCTGGGACACCTTCGTCCGGAAAGGACGGCTCTAGGCGCCGGTTCGGGTCAGGGTCGGTTGGCAGCCGTCAATGGCGCATGCGCTCCAGCGCCGTTTCGAACAGGTCGACGTTTCCCAGTTTCCCCGATTTGAGGCAGAGCGTCAGGGGGCGCGGGCCATCGACGGCGCACAGGCCGATCCCGGGCGTGGTGTAGGGCGCGACCGTCAGGCGGCGGATGCCGAGCGCTTCGATGACGGCGCCCGAGGTCTCGCCGCCGGCGACGACCAGACGGCGCATGCCGCGTTCCGCCAGTCCTTTCGCGATCTGCCCGAGGATCGCCTCGGCGCGGCGCGCGGCACCATCCTTGCCCAGCGCCGCCTGCGCGGCGTCGACGGTCTTCTGATCGAGGGCGGTGGTGACGGTTACCGGCTCCCGGCCGAGGCGCTGTTGCGCCCAGTCGAGGCTGCGCTGCACCACGGCCTCGACCGCTGCGTTCTCGGTCAGGTCGATCGCCAGAACCGGATGGCGCTGGCCGAAATGCGCCACCTGTTCGCGGGTCCGCTCGGCGCAGCTGCCGGCAAGAACCGCGGCCGGCCCCTCCGTCGCGGGCAAGGTCTGCGGCGGTCGGGCGGCGGTCAGGCCGTGCTCGCGCCAGATGCCCGGATAGTAGGCGGCCACCGACGAGCCGCCGGTCATCAGCGGCCAGTCCCAGGTGGCGCGCGCGATATGCACCAGATCGGATTCGGCCACGGTGTCGATGATCGCGTAGGGAACGCCCGCATCGCGCAGGGCTTTTGCTTTCGCCCGAATCGCATCGGGCCCGGCGGCGACCACATGCCAGGGGATCATCCCCACCCGCCGCTTCGTTTGCGGCTGCAGCACCTTCACCAGATCGGGTTCGGTCATCGGCGTCAGCGGATCGAAGCGCTTCGGCGAGTTCGAGACCAGTTGGTCGCCCACATAGAGGTGGCCGCGATAGACGGTGCGGTCGACTTCGGGAAAGGCGGGGCAGAACAGGGCGCTGCCGTCGCCGATGCGGTCGGCCAGCACATCGGTGCAGGGCCCGATATTGCCCTCGGGCGTCGAATCGAAGGTTGCGCAGTATTTATAGAAGAGCTGTTTCGCGCCTGCCTTCAGCAGCACCTGGGCGCAGCGCTCGAAGGCGGCTTTCGCCTCGGCCACCGGCGCGACGCGCGAGCGCTGGGCGATCACGGCGGCATCGTCAGTGGCGGACGGATCGAAGGCGGCCGGATCGGTATAAAAGGAGACCCGCGCGCCGCCCGCCGCCAGCATCCCGGCCAGCTCGACGCTGCCCGTCAGGTCGTCGCCGATGGCGCCCAGGATCAGGTTTTCAGGCATTTGGCCGGCCGCTCCCCCTCGGAAATCGTCGGAATGGGTGTATATTGTATATCATGTATCGGCTAGAGTTGACTTTATGTCGGACGTCCGTTCTATAATCCACGAAATCGGGGTGTCCGATGGAAACAGGGGAAGGAGCTCTTCGATGGGAATCAGTGCGAAAACCCGCGCAATTGGCGCGGTTGCGCTGGGTGCGCTGATCGCGGCGGCAGGCCTTGCGGCCACCACGCCGGGCCAGGCTGCGGATAAGAAGGTCAAGATTGCCTTCGTGGTCGCCAATGTGAACGACGGCTTCTATCAGAAGGCCCATCAGGGCGCTGTCGACGAAGCCAAGGCGCTTGGCGTTGATTTGATATATCAAGGACCGACCCAGTTCTCCGCCCAGGCGGAAATCCCGGTGGTCGATGCCCTGCTGGCGCAGCATCCCGACGGGATCGCCATCGCGCCGGCCGATCCGACCGCGCTGATCGCGCCCCTGAAGAAGTGGGCCGAAGCGAAGATTCCGATCCTGACCTATGACGGCTACCTCACCGACCCGCCGTTCCCGCTGGTCAGCGAAATCATGTCCGCCAATTTCGACGGCGGCAAGCTGGCCGGCGAGGCCATGGGCAAGCTGATCGGCGGCAAGGGCAAGGTGGCGATCATCGATCTCGCCGCCGGTCTCAAGGTGCTGAACGACCGTAAGGACGGTTTCATCGCCGCGCTGAAGGAGAAGTATCCCGACGTGCAGGTGGTCGATACGCAGCTCACCGCTCTCGACTTCCCGCGCGCCCAGACGATCGTGCAGACCTTCGTCAACAAGTACCCGGATCTGGCCGGCATCTTCTGCACCTACAGCTTCGCCACCGAATACGGCGGCGCGGGCCTGGTGTCGGTGCATGCCCAGGATCGCGTGAAGCTGGTCGGCTTCGAAGCCGGCCCGAAGGAAATCCAGCTGATCAAGCAGGGCGTGCTGAAGGCGACCGTCGCACAGCAGCCCGCGCTCGAGGCCAAGCTGGCGGTGGACTTCCTCTACTATCAAGCCACCGGCAAGACCGACAAGATCGAGAAGAAGCCCGTCCTCCCTGACGTCCTGATCGACACGGCCAATGTCGACTCGATGAAGCAGTACTACTACGCCGTGAAGTAGGTCCTGCGACACGGGCTTTTGCGACGCCGCGGGGCGGCATAACGGCTTCCCGCGGCGTCTTTTTTTCGCCGAGAGTGACAATCTTCCGTCAATA
>CAZNZI010000798.1:0-4067 GCA_964577475.1 uncultured Rhodospirillaceae bacterium | reverse complement strand
GATGCTCTGCGCCAGGCCGCGCAGAGCAAACTTGCCCATGGCGAAGGTGGCCGAGAGCGGATAGCCCTTGACGCTGGCCGAGGCGCCGGTGAACAGGATCGCGCCATGGCCTTTCGGCAGCATGCGCTTGGCCGCTTCCTGCGCGACAAGGAACCCGCCATAGGCGCCGACGGTGATGGCGCGTTCCACATCGGCGGGGTCCAGTTCGACGACCGGGCCGCGCGCACGGGCGCTCGCGTTATAAACGACGACATCGGGTGCGCCGATCTGCGCCTCGACGTCGCGGAACAGCCCGGCCACGGCCGCGGGATCGCCGGCATCGCAGGCGAAGGCTTTCGCGCCGGTTTCGCGGCACAGGGCCGCCAGCTTTTCGGTTTGGCGGGCGGCCAGCGCCACGCGCAGCCCCTCTTTCGCGAAGAGGCGGGCCAGCGCGGCGCTCAGGCCTTCGCCCGCGCCGACGATCAGCGCGGTGGTGTAGGGCAGGTCAGCCATAAGATATCCCCTCCGTTAACCGCCCGGAGTCATTGCCGAATTCGGCCGAATTCGAAAGCAATCGGCGGAGTGCGGCAAGCCAGGCCGATCATAGATAGTGCGCATCACGCGCTTCACTCCCATATCGAGAGGACGGCGCACCGAAACAAGGAGCGCTATCATGACGATCATGGCCGCCACCCAAACAGCCACTCCCATCCGCGCAACCGCCGCATCCTACTCGACTGATGCCGCCCGCTGGCAGGCGGTGGTCAACCGCGACCCACGAGCCGACGGCTCGTTCTTTTATTCCGTGAAGACGACGGGCGTGTATTGCCGCCCCTCCTGTGCCGCCCGGCTGGCGCGCCGCGAGAATGTCGCCTTCCATCCGGATGGCGCCGCCGCCGAGAAGGCCGGGTTCCGGCCGTGCAAGCGCTGCAAGCCCGACCAGCCGGGTCTGGCCGAACGCCGTGCCCAGGCGGTCGAGAAGGCCTGCACGCTGATCGCCGAGTCGGAAGAACTACCCGATCTCGCGACACTGGCCGAAGCCGCAGGGATGAGCCGCCATCACTTCCACCGTGTCTTCAAGACCACCACGGGTGTCACGCCCAAGGCCTATGCGGCTGCCCACCGCGCCAACCGGGTGCGCGGCGGCCTCACCAGCGCGGGTTCGATCACCGAAGCGATCTACGACGCGGGCTTCAATTCCAATGGCCGCTTCTATGCGAAATCGTCGGAACTGCTGGGCATGACGCCGACGACCTTTCGCACCGGCGGCACCGGCGCCGAAATCCGCTTCGCCGTCTGCGAGACCTCGCTCGGGCCCACCCTGATCGCGGCGACAGAGAAGGGCGTCTGCATGATCGCCTTCGATGACGATCCGGGGACTTTGGTACGACAGCTGGAAGACCGGTTCCCGAAGGCGCGGCTGATCGGCGCCGACGCGAAGTTCGAGGCGCTGATCCGCCAGGTGGTCGGCATGATCGAGGCGCCGGCCCAAGGCGCTGACCTGCCGCTCGATGTGCGGGGCACCGCCTTCCAGCAGAAGGTGTGGCAGGCGCTGCGCAAGATCCCGGCGGGCAAGACGGTCAGCTATGCCGATATTGCACGCAAGATCGGCCAGCCTGCGGCGGTGCGCGCGGTGGCCAATGCCTGCGCCAACAACAACATCGCCGTCGCCATCCCGTGCCACCGCGTGGTGCGCACCGGCGGCGCTGTGTCCGGCTATCGTTGGGGCGTCGAGCGGAAAGAGAAGCTGCTCGCGCGCGAGGCCCAGAAGAAAGCGGTCGGGGCATGAGCGCGGTATTGAAGCAGGCCGTCGAGGCAGACCCGATCGACTGGATGGATGTCGAAGCTGAACTCAACGCCAATGGCTGCGCCATCCTGCCTGGTCTGTTGCCCCGTGTGGAGTGCGAGGCGATCGACGCGCTTTACGAGACCGACGGGAAGTTCCGCAGCCGCGTGGTGATGGCGCGGCACGGGTTCGGTCGCGGCGAATACAAATACTTCGCGGACCCGCTGCCCGCACCGGTCGCGGCCTTGCGCATCGGCCTCTATCCGCCACTGGCCGCGATCGCCAACCGCTGGAACGCGGCGATGGGAATCGCGGACCGCTATCCCGCGCGTCACGTCGACTATCGCGCTGAATGTCATGCGGCGGGACAGAAGCATCCGACGCCGCTTCTCTTGCGCTATGGCCCTGGCGATTACAATTGCCTGCACCAGGATCTCTATGGCGATCACATCTTTCCGATCCAAGTCGCGATCCTGCTCTCCGACCCGCGCGGTTTCACCGGCGGCGAGTTCGTGCTGACCGAACAGCGGCCGCGCATGCAGTCGCGCGCCGAGGTGGTGCCGCTGCGCCAGGGCGACGGCGTGGTCTTCCCGGTGCATCACCGGCCGGTCCAGGGCAGCCGCGGCGTCTATCGTGTCAATATGCGCCACGGTGTCAGCCGGCTGAAGAGCGGCAAGCGCAGTACGCTCGGCATCATCTTCCACGACGCGACATGATGAGCACTGCCGCCATCGCCGATCTGTTCGCCTCTGATCAGCCCGCGACCGTTCCTTTGGCGCCGGGCGCGGTGCTGCTGCGCGGTTTCGCGCGCGATGAAGAACAGGAATTGATCGCAACCATTCCGACCCTCGCCTCTGCCGCGGCCTTCCGCCATATGATGGTCCCCAGTGGCCATAGGATGAGCGTCGCGATGACCAATAGCGGCCAGGCCGGGTGGATTACCGACCGCAAAGGTTATCGCTACGCGATGACCGATCCCGAGTCAGGCAAGCCTTGGCCGGCGATCCCTTCGGTCTTCAATGATCTGGCCGCGCGTGCGGCCGCGGCCGCGGGTTACGCGAACTATGCGCCTGACTCCTGTCTGGTGAACCGCTACGAGCCGGGCGCGCGGATGGGGTTGCACCAGGACCTCAACGAAGGCGACATGACCCAGCCGATCGTCTCGGTCTCCCTCGGCCTGCCCGCCACTTTCCTGTTCGGCGGCCTCAAACGCACGGGCAAGCCGCAGCGGATGATCCTCGAGAGCGGCGACATCGTCATCTGGGGCGGCCCCTCACGCCTCGTCTTCCACGGCGTCGACCCGCTGAAGGATGGCGCGCACCCGCTGACGGGCAGCCTGCGGTACAATCTGACGTTCCGGAAGGCGCTTATTTAGTTCGTCATTGCGAGGAGCGTCGCGCTTTGCACGCAAAGCGTGACGCGACGAAGTAATCCAGGGGTGTGCCTCGATTTGGATTGCTTCGCTTCGCTCGCAATGACGATCTGAGGCAATAGGCATTCCTCGGCCAACCTTCACCCCGCGCCACCACCCAATCGCCCGGCTTGCCCTCAGTCCCATCCCGGGCGACTATCGCGCATGGTCAAGAACGACATCCATGCGATCAAAAGCCTGATTCCCTATCTCTGGCCGAAGAACGCGGTCGAGCTGCGCATCCGCGTCGTCGCGGCGATGGCCTGCCTCATCGTCGCCAAACTGGCCGGCGTGGCGGTGCCGCTGTTTTACAAGCGCGCGGTCGATGCGCTGACGCCGCATGGCGACGCATTGGTGATCGCGCCGGTCGCGCTGATCCTCGCTTATGCGGGTTTGCGCATGGCGAGCCAGATCTTCGGCGAGTTCCGCGACGCGATCTTCGCCAAGGTGGCCCAGCGCGCCGTGCGCGGCATCGGGCTCACCACTTTCAAGCATCTCCACGCGCTCAGCTTGCGGTTCCATCTCGACCGCCAGACCGGCGGCATGAGCCGCGCCATCGAACGCGGCACGGCGGGCATCGCCTTCCTGCTGCAGTTCATGCTGTTCAACATCCTGCCAACCCTGGTCGAGCTGCTGCTGGTCAGCGCGGTGCTGTGGAAGCTCTACGATGTCGTCTTCGCCGCCGTCACGCTCGGAACCATTCTGATCTACATCGCCTTCACCATCACGGTGACCGAGTGGCGCACCAAATACCGCCGCGAGATGAACGAACGCGACACCCAGGCGAATGCGAAGGCGATCGACAGCCTGCTCAATTACGAGACGGTCAAATATTTCGGCAATGAGGAGCACGAGGCGCGGCGCTATGACGCGGCGCTGACTCTCTTCGAA
>CAZNZI010000797.1:0-9613 GCA_964577475.1 uncultured Rhodospirillaceae bacterium | reverse complement strand
CAGGGTGAACTCTGGCAGGCGATCAAGATCGGCATCGGTGAAAACAGCCCGCACTTCACGGCAATCGGCTTCGGCATGTGGCTGGGCACGATCATGTGGTTCAACGTCTGGTTCATCATTTGGCCGAACCAGAAAAAGAACATGGGCCTGGTCGAAGTGACGCCGGAGCAGAAGGCGAAGACCGCGCGCACTGCCGGTCTGGCTTCGCGCGTCAACACGCTGCTCTCGATCCCGATGCTGTATTGCATGGCCTCGGTGCACGTGTACTAAACACCGTCATACGATCGTATTGCGCGGAACGGGGCCCATCGGGCCCCGTTCTTGTTTCAGTGATTTGTCCACCCACTTAATTTTCACGGGAGCTGTGCGAACTCTGCCGTTGGTCTGCCACGATCTTGCGGCACTCTTACGGACAGATCGCCAAAATATAAGTTAGACGCAAAGAGGAGCACGCTATGGCACTTACCCTTCCGCCCCTGCCATTCGACGCCAAGGCGCTCGAGCCGCATATGTCGGCCAATACGCTGGGTTTCCACCACGACAAGCACCATGCGGCCTATGTCACCAACTACAACAATCTGACGAAAGACACGCCCCTCGCCGCCAAGCCGCTCGAAGCGGTGATCACCGAAGTGGCGGGCGACGCCTCGAAGGCGGGCATCTTCAACAACGGCGCGCAGGTGTGGAACCACACTTTCTTCTGGAACAGCCTGACGCCGAAGGGCGGCGGCAAGCCCAGCGGCAAAATCGCCTCGAAGATCGATTCCGATCTCGGCGGTTACGATAAATTCGTCGAAGCGTTCAAGAACGCCGCCGCGACGCAGTTCGGCAGCGGCTGGGCTTGGCTGGTGCTCGACAAGGGCAAGCTGGCCGTCACCAAGACCGCCAATGCCGACACGCCGCTGGTTCACGGCCAGACGCCGCTGATCACGCTGGATGTGTGGGAACACGCCTACTATCTGGATTTCCAGAACCGGCGTCCCGATTTCATTCAGTCCTATCTCGACAACCTGCTCAACTGGAACTTCGCCGAGCAGAATTTCCAGAAGGCGGAGAATTCGAAAGCCGCGTAAGCGCTTCGATCACCGACGACAGCAACGGGGCCGCCCTCTACTTTGAGTGGGGCCCCGTTGCCATTTCAGGCGATCGCGATCAGCGCGGCGGCGACGCGCCGGTCTTCCGACATCAGGACATTGTAGGTGCGGCAGGCCGCGCCCGTGTCCATCGTATCGACCATGATGCCCAGCGCGCGGAAATGGGCACGCAACGGCGGCGGCACGAGCTGCATCTTGGCGCCCGTGCCGATCAGCAGGATCTCGATTTTGGGATCGGCCGCGGCAACCTCGACCAACGATTCTGGCGTCGCTTCGCCGAAGGCGGCGACCGGCCAGGCGATGCTGCGCTCGGGGAAGACGATCAGCGATCCCTCGTGGCGCGTATTGGCGATGCGGAAGCCGCCCGATCCGTAGCCCTGGATCAACTGCCGGCCGAGGGGGACTTGCGGGGTGACGTCCATGGCTTAAGAGATAGCGCAGCTATCCCTCCTCGTCACCCCGGAAGCGCGTAGCGCTATCGGGGGCCCAACCGTCGATTGAGACTGAGGCTCGCTAACGAAGGTGCTTCGCCGCACCCGGCTTGTCCGAAATGACGAGTCCGGGAAACGGCTACGACTTCGCGTTGGCGGCGGTCGAGGCCGGCGCGTCCGCCTTGATGAAATGGGCACGTGTCGCGCCCAGCCACATCACGATCGGGCTCGAGACCAGCACCGACGAGTAGATGCCGAACAGAATGCCGATGGTCAGCGCGAGCGCGAAGTTATGCAGCGTCTCGCCGCCGAACAGCAGCATCGACAGCACCACCATTTCCGTACAGCCATGCGTAATGATGGTGCGCGACATGGTGGCTGTGATCGCGTTGTTGATGATCTCGGCCACGCTCGCCTTCTTGAACTTGCGGAAGTTCTCGCGGATTCGGTCGAACACGACGACTGACTCGTTGACCGAATAGCCGAGCACCGAAAGCACGGCGGCCAGCACTGTCAGCGAGAATTCCCATTGGAAGAAGGCGAAGAAGCCGAGGATGATCACCACGTCATGCATGTTGGCGATAATCGCCGCCACCGCGAACCGCCATTCGAAGCGGAACGCCAGATAGATCATGATGCCCACGCAAACCAGCACCAGCGCGATGGTGCCGTCGGTGACGAGTTCGCTGCCGACCTGCGGCCCGATGAATTCGACGCGGCGCAACTCGACCTGCTGCCCGCTGGTCCTGAGCGCGGTCAGCACCTTCTCCGACACCTGGGCGCTCGATTCGCCCTGGGTCAGCGGCAGGCGGATGATCAGGTCTTCCGAGGTGCCGAAATTCTGCACCGAGGACTTCTCGATGCCGGCTTTCTCGAGTGCCTGCTGCGCGTTGCCCGGATCGACCGACTGGGTGTAGTGGACTTCGATCACCGTGCCGCCGGTGAACTCGACGCTGAAATTGAGGCCGCGCGTCGCCAGGAAGAACACCGCCAGCAGGAACGTCACCAGCGAAATGATGGTGGTGGTCCTGGCATAGGACATGAACGGGATGTCGCGCTTGAGGCGGAAGAATTCCATCGAATTGGCGCCCTATCCCGTCAGATCGAAATGCGCTGCAGCCGCCGACGGCGGCCATAGGTGAGATTGACCAGCGCACGCGACACGACCACGGCGCTGAAGATCGAGGTGAGGATGCCGAGGCACAGCACCGCCGCGAAACCGCGCACCGGACCCGTGCCATAGGCGAACAGCGCGATGCCGGCGATGAAATTGGTCACGTTGGAGTCGAGAATGGTGGCGAAGGCGCGTTGATAACCGGCGTGGATCGCCGCATGCGGCGTCTGGCCCGCGCGCAGTTCCTCTCGGATGCGTTCGTTGATCAGCACGTTGGCGTCGATCGCCATGCCGACGGTCAGCGCGATGGCCGCGATGCCGGGCAAGGTCAGGGTCGCCTGGAGCAACGACAGCAGGGCCACCAGGAACAACACGTTCATGCCGAGCGCCACGGTCGAGAAGCCGCCCATGACCTGGTAGTAGATGACCATGAAGATGGCGATCGCGACGAAACCCCACAGCACGGAGTGCTCGCCCTTGGCGATGTTGTCGGCGCCCAGGCTCGGGCCGATCGTGCGTTCCTCGATGATTTCCATCGGCGCCGCCAGCGCGCCGGCGCGCAACAGCAGCGCCACGTCGTTGGCGTCCTTGGTGGTCATGCGTCCGCTGATCTGCACCTGGCCGCCGTCGATCTGCTGGCGGATGACGGGCGCGGTGACCACATCGCCCTTGCCCTTCTCGACCAGGATGATCGCCATGCGCTTGCCGACATTCTCGCTCGTCACCTGAGAGAAGATGCGCGCGCCGCGGGTGCTGAGATTGACGTGCACGGCCGGCTGGCTGTTCTGGTCGAACCCGGCCGAGGCATTGGAAATCTCTTCGCCGGTCAGGATGATCTGACGCTTCACCAGCAGCGGCTGCCCGTCGCGGCTGCTTTTGAAGAACTCGTCGCCGGGCGGCACGATACCTTTCATCGCATCGCCGATGCTCTGCGGATCGGAATGCTCCTCGTCCACCATGCGGATTTCGAGGCTGGCCGTGCGGCCGAGAATGTCCTTGGCCTTGGCGGTGTCCTGCACGCCGGGGAGCTGTACGACCACGCGGTCGGCGCCCTGCTGCTGGATGATCGGCTCGGCCACGCCCAATTCGTTCACGCGGTTGCGCAGCGTCAACACGTTCTGTTGCAGCGCCTGGCCCTGGAAGGTCTTCAACGCGGTCGGCGACAGCGCAGCCGAGACCCGGGTGTCGTCGAGCTGCTTGATCACCATATTCTGCAGCCCCTTGCGCAGGGCCGCTTCGCCCGCTTCGCGCGTGGCCGCGTCCTTGAACTTGACGACGAGGTTCTGGCCGTCGCGCGAAACGCCCGCCACCAGCACCTTCGCTTCGCGCAACACATTGCGCACGTCGCCGGTCTGGCGGTCGAGCTGCTTGTTGAGGGCGGCGTTCATGTCCACTTGCATCAGGAAGTAGACGCCGCCGCGCAGGTCGAGGCCGAGATACATCGGCGCGCCACCCATCCCGGCCAGCCATGGCGGGGTGGCGGGCAGCAGGTTGAGCGCGACCGAATAGGCGTCACCCAGGGCGCGCTGGATCGTGTCGCGCGCCTTGAGCTGGGTATCGGTGTCCTTGAACTTGACCTTGACGCTGGTCGGATCGAGCACCGCGCCCTGGTACTCGATATTGGCCGCCTTCAGCGCGTTCTCGACATTGCCCATCAAGGTCTGGTCGAGCGGCGTCGCCGAGCTGATCGGCGAAATCTGAACCGCCGGCACTTCGCCGAAGAGGTTGGGCAGCGAATAAAGAACCGCCAGAACGACGGCGATCAGAATGATGGCGTAGCGCCAGCGCGCGTAGCGGTTCATCGCGATTGTCCGAGGAGCGGCCCGGGCCGCTTACTTTCCGCCGAGGAGCTTCGACAGCACACCGGCAATGCCCTGGGGTGCCGGCGGGGCGGGCGGCGGCACGTAGTCGGCTTCGCTCGCATCCGTATCGCTGCTGCTGTCGGACGAAGCGGTGTCGCCTTCCTTCTTTTCCTTGGAGAGCGGCTCGGTCTTGGCCAGCACTTCGGTCACCGAGGAGCGCAGCAGACGCACGCGCACGCCTTCGGCGATCTCGACCTGCAGTTCGCCCTCGTTGATGACCTTGGCCACCGTGCCGAACATGCCGCTGTTGGTCAGCACCCGGTCACCGCGGCGCAGATTCTTGATCAGTTCCTTATGCTTCTTCGCCTTCTGCTGCTGCGGGCGAATCATCAGGAAGTAGAAGACGACGAAAATCAGGATAAGCGGCAGGAACTGCTCGAGTCCCCCCAAGCCCCCGGCTGCACCACCGGCCGACTGGGCCCAAGCTTCGCTGATCAACATAATGAAATCCTCAGGTCGTCTTCAGGAAAGCGGGACTATACCGATCCCGGCTAGCGTTGCAAATGAGAACCCGTTAATGCGCTAGCTGCCTGTAGACCCTCGCGAAAAACCGCGTTAAGGTCCGCCGCCATGACTTTTGACACAGAGGCGCATGGGCTATTGCGGCGCATTGCCGAAGCTCTGGAACGGATGGGCCCGCCCGCCGCTCCTGCCGCCGACCTGAACGCCGCCGACGCTTTCGTCTGGCACACGCGCCCGGAATGGCTGGAGCCGGTCCCCCAGATCAACCGGGTGGACATCGTCCTGCTCAAGGGAATCGAGCGCCAGCGCGAGGCGCTGCTGGCCAATACCCAGCGTTTTGCCAAGGGCCTGCCCGCCAACAACGCCCTGCTGTGGGGCGCGCGCGGCACCGGCAAGTCGTCGCTGGTCAAGGCCGTGCATGGCGCGATCAATGCCAAGACGCCCCATGCGCTGGGCTTGGTCGAAATCCATCGCGAGGACATTCCGTCCCTGCCGCGGCTGCTGACCCTTTTGCGCGCCTCGCAGCGCCGCTTCGTCCTCTATTGCGATGACCTCTCCTTCGAGGGCGAGGACGCCAGCTACAAGTCGTTGAAGGCGGTGTTGGAGGGCGGCATCGAAGGCCGGCCGGCCAATGTGGTGTTCTACGCCACCTCGAACCGGCGGCATCTGATGAGCCGCGACATGATCGAGAATGAGCGCGCGACCGCGATCAATCCGGGCGAAGCGACCGAGGAAAAAGTCTCGCTATCCGATCGCTTCGGCCTGTGGCTAGGCTTCCACAACATCGACCAGGACACTTTCTTCGCGATCATAGAAGGCTATGCCGATGCCGCGAAGCTCGACGTGCCCACCGAAGAGTTGCGCGCTCAGGCGGTGGAATGGTCAGTGACGCGCGGCTCACGCTCGGGCCGCGTCGCCTGGCAGTTCATCCAGGATCTTGCCGGACGGCTTGGGAAGCCGCTGGGCTGAGCTCGTCCGGCAGTACGGCCTGAGGGTCGATCGCTTTCGCCCCCTGCCGCAGTTCGAAATGAAGCTGCGGCTGCCCCACGCCCCCCGTATCGCCTGAGAGCGCGACCTTCTGGCCCTTGGTCACATGCTCGCCCTTCCACACCAGCACCTTGTCGGTGTTGGCATAAGCGGTGATGTAGTCCGTGCCGACATGCTTGATCAGCAGCAGGTTGCCGAAGCCGCGCAGTTCGTTGCCGACATAGACGACAGTGCCGTCGGCGGCGGCGAGCACCGGCGTGCCCTTGGGCACGGCGATGTTGATGCCGTCATTGTGCTGACCCTTCGCCGTCGGCCCGAAGGACGAGAGCACCGGCCCCTTCACCGGCCAGATGAAGGCTGGTGATGCCGCCGCAGCAGCGGCCGGCGGCTTGGCGATCGGCGCGGCGGCGGCCGTCTGGGTGCGCGGCGATTCCGTGGGCGGCGGCGGCGGTGGCGGATCGGGCTCGGTAATGACGGTCTTGCCCGCGGTGGCCGGCGGTGCCGGCGCCTGGGCCTGCGCGGCCGGTGAAGTGAGCACCTCGCGCTCGGCGAGCGGGTTGTAATTGGTCGCAGGCGCAGGGGTCACTGTCTTCGCCGGGGGCCCGGCCTCGGTCACCAGGCCTGGACGATTGGCCGTGCCGAAGGTGGTGGTTTCCCGCGGCGGCTTATTGGGCGCAGGCAGCTCTTCCACCGTCATCGACTGGATCGGCGCGGCGCTGACCGGGGGCACGCCACCCTGTCCGCCGGCGTTGGGCGACTGGATCACCGTGGTGCCGTCGGCGGAAGCCGTCGCGACACCGGGTGCGCTGCCGCCGGCACCTTCGGGCAGCATCAGCCGCTGGCCGACATGGATCCGGTAGGGCGGCGACAGGTTATTCATGCGGGCGAGCGTCGAGAACTGCACGCCGGTCTTGCGCGACACGGCGTAGAGCGTGTCGCCCTTGACCACCGTGTAGTCGCCGCCGGTCGGCAGGCGCAGCACCTGGCCGGGATTGAGCTGGAACGGCGGCTTCAGCCCGTTGGCATCGATCAACGACCGGACCGAGATGTTGAAGCGCCGGGCCACCACATAGATCGTGTCGCCGGCAATGACGTTGTAGGCGTCGCCGGCCGGCCGCTGGGCGGTAGCGACCACCCGCGGCCCTTCGTCCTGCTGGTTGGCATCGCGGATCGGGCCGCCCATGGTACAGGCAGCCACCGACGCGATCAGAGCGAGAGCGGCAAACGGGCGAAACCGGCGCGAATGGCAAGCCGAATCCATGGCGCGGACACTACCGGAGGAAGACGCGCGCTTCAATGACAGGGGCTACACGAAGGGCGAGACCAGCGGCACGAAGCGCACCGGGAACATCCGTTTGCGCTCCACCCGGCCTTCGCGCTTGGTCACGGTCTCAAGCCATTGGTCGTCGAGTTGCTCGCCGATCGGAATCACCATGATCCCATCGTCTGCCAGTTGATCGAGGAGCAATTGTGGCAACCGCTTCGGCGCGGCTGTGACAATGATACGGTCGAACGGCGCCTGATCGGGCCAGCCCTTCGCGCCGTCACCGGGGATGGCAGTGAAATTGGTGAGGCGCAGGGCGAGGAGGCGTTTCTCGGCCTCGGCCTGGAGCTCTTTGTGCAATTCGATCGTATAGACGCGCCGGCAGAGCCCGCAGAGCACCGCCGTCTGGTAGCCGCAGCCGGTGCCGATCTCGAGCACGCGCATACGCGGCCCGATCTCGAGCGCCTGGGTCATCAGCGCGACGACCAGCGGCTGGCTGATCGTCTGGCCATGGCCGATCGGCAGCGCCGCGTTGTCGTAGGCGCGGTCCTGGAACGTGTCGGGGATGAACTGTTCGCGCGGCACCCGCTCGAGGGCGGAGAGAACGCGGGTATCGGTAACGCCTTCCCGGCGCAATTCCATCAGGAGACGGATCTTGCGCGCGGCCTCCGTCACCGAAATCGCTTCTTCATCTCGCGCAACCCGGCGCGATGGGTGAGGTCCAGCGAGAGTGGCGTCACCGAGACCAGGCCACGCGACACCGCATCGAGATCGGTATCGGGCGTGCCGCGGTCTTCGATGCGCAAACCGCCGATCCAGTAGTAGGGCCTGCCGCGCGGATCGACGCGCCGCGAGATTTCGTCACCCAGCTTGTGGCGTCCCTGCTCGACGATGGCGATACCCTTCACCTTCGAAGGCGGCACGTCGGGGAAGTTGACATTAATCAGCGCGTCTTTCGGCCAGCCGATGGCGGTGACCTTCTTGATCACTTTGGCGGCCCAGGTTTCAGCCGTCTTCCACTGGATCTTATGGTTGCCGATGATCAGCTGCGAGAAGGCGATCGAGGGCACGCCCAGCATCGTGCCTTCCATCGCAGCGGCGATGGTGCCCGAATAGGTGACGTCGTCGGCAAGGTTGCCGCCGAAATTGATGCCCGAGAGCAAGAGGTCGGGCTTCTTGTCCTTCAGCACCTCTTGGATGCCGAGCAGAACCGAATCGGTCGGCGTGCCGTCGACGCTGTATTTCTGCTTGCCGAGCTTCTTGATGCGCAGCGGGCGGCGGAGCGTCAGCGAATGCGCGACCGCGCTCTGCTCGCCGTCAGGTGCCACGACCCAAACATCCTTCGAGAGCGTGCGCGCGACTTTCTCAAGCAGCTTGATGCCCGGCGCGCCGACCCCGTCATCGTTGGCGATTATGATGCGGGCACGCGACAGGTCGTTAATCGGTTCAGCCATGGGGTGTGATGATCTCCAGACCGCCCATGCGATGGCGGAGCGCTTCCGGGATTTCCACCGACCCGTCGGCACGTTGATAGTTTTCCAGAACCGCGATCAGGGTGCGGCCGACAGCCAGGCCCGATCCGTTCAGCGTATGGACGAACCGCGTGCCCTTTCCTTCCTTCGGACGGAAGCGCGCGTTCATGCGCCGCGCCTGGAAGTCGCCGCAGTTGGAGCAGGACGAGATTTCGCGATAAGCGTTCTGGCCCGGCAGCCAGACCTCGATGTCGTAGGTCTTCTTCGCCGAGAAGCCCATATCGCCGGTGCAGAGCGCCATGGTGCGGAAAGGAAGCCCAAGGCGCTTCAGCACCTCCTCGGCGCAACTCGTCATCCGCTGGTGCTCTTCCTCGGATTTATCCGGATGGGCGATGCTGACCAGCTCGACCTTGTAGAACTGATGCTGGCGGATCATGCCGCGCGTATCCTTGCCCGCGGCCCCCGCTTCCGATCGGAAGCTTGGCGTATGGGCGGTGAAGCGCAGCGGCAGCGCCGACTCGTCGAGGATTTCGCCCGCGACCAGATTGGTCAGGGGCACTTCGGCGGTCGGGATCAGCCAGTGATCGGTCGTGGTCTTGAACAGGTCCTCGCCGAATTTCGGCAATTGCCCGGTGCCGAAGAGGCTGTCGGAGTTCACCATAAAGGGCGGCAGAACCTCTTCATACCCGTGCTCGCGGGTGTGGACATCGAGCATGAAGTTGATGAGAGCGCGTTCCAGTTTAGCGCCCATTCCCCAATAGACGGCGAAGCGGGCGCCGGTGATCTTGGCGGCGCGCTCCATATCCAGGATGCCCAGTTCCGGCCCCAGATCCCAATGGGCTTTGGGCGTGAAAGCGAACGCCGTCGGCTCGCCGACGCGGCGGACTTCCACGTTCTCATCGGAACTGCGCCCCACCGGCACGGAAT
>CAZNZI010000796.1:0-2338 GCA_964577475.1 uncultured Rhodospirillaceae bacterium | reverse complement strand
GAGACGCTGCTCGAACACACCTTCCTGATCGATCAGCTGGTTCGTCTCATTCACGACTTCGCGCTGACCCACGAGTTCCCCGGCGCCGGTACCAAGAAGGGCGCGATGGCCGTGGTCGCGGTCGGCGGCTACGGCCGCATGGAGATGTTTCCCCATTCGGATATCGACCTGCTGTTCCTGATGCCGAAACGCCAAGACCCCAAGCTCGAACAGGCGGTGGAGTTCATGCTCTATCTGCTGTGGGATCTCGGGTTGAAGGTCGGCCACTCGACGCGCTCGATCGCCGAATGCATCAAGCAGGCGAAGGCCGACTTCACCATTCGCACGGCGGTCCTCGAGGCGCGCTGGCTGTGGGGCGATCAGGCGCTCTATCAGGAACTGATGACGCGCTACCGCTCCGACATCGTGCCCGGCACCCAGGAGCAATTCGTCGAGGCGAAGCTCACCGAGCGCAACGAACGCCACGCCAAGCTGGGCGAGCCGCGCTATGTGCTCGAACCCAATCTGAAGGACGGCAAGGGCGGGCTGCGCGATCTGCACACGCTCTATTGGATCGCGAAGTATCTCTACGGCGTCGGCGATGTCGCCGAACTGGTGGCGCTGGGGCATCTTTCCGCAGGCGCGGCGCAGCGCTTCACCAAGGCGCAGCAATTCCTCTGGACGGCGCGCTGCCATCTCCACTTCCTGACCAAGCGCGCCGATGACCGCCTGACCTTCGAGATGCAACCCGAGATCGCCAAGCGCATGCGCTACACCGATCACGGCGGATCGTCGGGTGTCGAGCGCTTCATGAAGCACTACTTCCTGATCGCCAAGGATGTCGGCGACCTCACGCGCATTTTCTGCGCGCTTTTGGAAGAACAGAACCGCCGCCGCCCGCGCGGCTTCCGCGCCGCCGGCCAGCCGAAGGAGCTCGAAGGCTTCCTGGTCGAGAACGCGCGCCTCAATGCAGCCAAGCCCGACACCTTTGCCAAGAACCCGGTGGAGATGATCCGCATCTTCCATGTGGCGCATGAAAACAAGATGGACGTGCATCCGGCGGCACTGTCGCAGATCACGCGCAACCTGAAGCGCATCGACACGGCCCTGCGCAAGGACAAGCACGCCAACCGCCTGTTCCTGGAGATGCTGATCTCGAAGAAGGACCCGGAGCGCGCGCTGCGCCACATGAACGAGGCGGGGGTGCTCGGCCGTTTCGTGCCCGATTTCGGCCGCGTCGTCGCGCAGATGCAATACGACATGTATCACGTCTATACGGTCGACGAGCACACGATCCAGGCGATGGGCATCCTGCACCGGCTGGAACAAGGCGAGCTTCTCAAGGAGTCGCCCGCCGCCACCGAGGTGATGAAGACGATCGGCAATGAGAACTCGCGCCGTGCCCTCTATCTCGCGCTGTTCCTGCACGACATCGCCAAGGGCCGCAACGGCGATCATTCGGACCTGGGTGCGGAGATTGCGCTCAAGATGGGGCCGCGCCTCGGCCTGACCGAGGAAGAGACGGAAACGGCGAGCTGGCTGGTGAAACAGCATCTCTTGATGACGCGCACCGCCTATAAGCGCGACATCGACGATCCCAAGACCATCGCCGATTTCATTTCCGTGGTGCAGAGCCCGGAACGGCTCAAACTCCTATTGGTGTTGACGGTGGCCGATGTGCGCGCGGTGGGCCCCGGCGTGTTCAACGCCTGGAAGGCCGGGCTGCTCCGCTCGCTCTACTATAACGCGCTCGACATGATGTCGGCCGGCATTCAGCACGACCGCGCCGAGCACCGCGCCCAGGAGGCGCAGGATGCACTGCGCCAGGTGATGAAGCCCGCCTTCAAGGACGAGGAGATCGAGGCGTTCCTGTCGCGCGGCTACCCGTCCTACTGGGTGTCGTTCGACACCGCCACTCATCTGCGCCACGCGCTCCTGATGCGCGAGGCCGATCAGGCAAGACGGCCGCTGACGGTCGACTCGCGCGTCCACGAAGCGCAGGCGGTCACCGAGATCACCGTCTATACCGGCGACCATGCGGGCCTGTTCGCCCAGATCGCGGGCGCGATGGCGCTCTCGGGTGCCTCGATCGTCGATGCCAAGATCATCACCATGACCAACGGCATGGCGCTCGATACCTTCCTGATCCAGGATGCCGATGGCGGCGCTTTCGCCAGTTCGCAGCGCCTGGCCAAGCTCTCGGTCAATATCGAGCAGGCGCTGGGCGACCGTATCCGCCTCGGCAAGGAAGTGATCGCGCGCCGCGCCTCGACCCAGAGCCGCGCGGGCCTGTTCCGCGTGCCGCCGCGCGTGATCGTCGACAACGCGGCCAGCGCCACCTACACGGTGATCGAGATCA
>CAZNZI010000795.1:0-2026 GCA_964577475.1 uncultured Rhodospirillaceae bacterium | reverse complement strand
GCGCGCGCCGATCTGATCATGCACAGCAAAGGCGAACGGCCCTTCGTGGCCGAGGCACTGAAAAATGCCGCGCCGCGGCCCGACCGGATCGTGATCGAAACGCGAGGTGCCGAAGGCGCCCATGTCACGCGCGGCGATCTGGCGGAATTGGTGCCGCCGCAGAAGACATTGACCGCGCCTGATCCGACCGGCGCGGGAGACACATTTGTCGGGGGACTGTTGGCCGCGCTGATCGCCAATCCAGGCGATGCGGTCGCGGCGGTGCGTGCCGGGCAGGACGCCGCGCACGCAATGCTGCTCGAACGCATCGAGCAAACGAGAAAAAAGGAAAAACCATGAGCAAGACGGCTTGGTATATCGGCTGTTCACAGGACGAAGTCGGCGAGGCGGCGATTCTGGTGGGCGATCCGGCGCGCATCGAGCGCATCGCCAATCATCTCGAAAAGCCGATTTTCCCCACCGAGCAGCGCGGCCTGCGCATGGTGACCGGCTGGCGGAAGGGACGGCGTCTCAGCGTGACGGCCTTCGGCATGGGGGCGCCGATCGCCACCGTGGTGCTGCACGAACTGTTCGATCTCGGCGTCAAGACATTCATGCGCATCGGCACAGCGATGGTGGTGGCGCCGGCCGTGCTGGGCGATTTCGTGGTGGCCGACGGCGCGCTGCGCGCCGAGGGTACGTCGTCGAGCTACGCGCCCGCCGGCTATCCCGCTGTGGCCGATCATGGCATGGCCACGGCTCTGCGCGCGCGGTTGGCCAATGCGCAGCGTGCTTGGCACGCCGGCATCTTCGGCACCTATGACGGGTTTTACACCCAGATGTTCTCGCTCGATCGCGGCCAGCGCGACATGGGCGAAACGCTGCGCGACGATCTCCGCCGCTACGCGCTGATCGGCGCCGATATGGAAACCTCGGCGCTGCTGGTGGCTGGGCGGATTCTCGGCGCACGTGTCGCCAGCCTCTGCCTCGGAACCGTCGATGCGGTGACCCAGGAAAAGCTCAACGCCGCCGCGTTGGCGGTCGGCGAGGCGGAACTGTTCGAAATCGCGCTCGATACGCTGGCGACATTGCCGCCCGCGAAGTGATCAAGGATTCAGCACCATGCCCAGTATGACCAATCGCTATTTCGACTCGCTGATCGAACGCCTGGAAAAGGTGCGTGACACCCAGGCCGCCGCGATCGATGCCGCCGCCGCCGCCTGTGCCGCCAGTATCGGCGCGGGCAAGCTGGTCTTCACCTTCGGCACCGGCCATGGGTCGCTGCCCGCCATCGAGACCTTTCCGCGCACCGGCACCGTGGTCGGCTTCCGCCCCATCGTCGAAAGCACGATGATCTCGTTCCATGCGGTGTGGGGCGATATGGGCGCACGGCAATATCGCTTCATCCATGCGGTCGAGGGCTACGGCAAGGCGATCCTGCGCTCGCACAAGCTCGATCCGGCCGATACGCTGATCCTGTTCTCCCATTCGGGCATCAATGCGGTGATCCTCGACATGGCGCTCGAATGCAAAGCACTGGGGATGAAAGTGATCGGCGTGACTTCGCTGCCGCATTCGGGGCACACCAAGTCGCGCCACTCGTCGGGCAAGCGGCTGTTCGAAGTGGCCGATGTCGTTGTCGATACCGGCGTGCCGATGGCCGATGCCAGCCTGAAGATCGAAGGGCTCGAACATCCGGTCGGCGCCAATTCGACCAGCATCACGATCGCGATCGCGCACGCCATCGTCTCGGCCACGGCGGAGAAGCTGGTCGCCGCGGGCCATAAGCCGATGGTGATGGTCAATCCCAACACGGCGGGCAAGGAAGCGGCCAACGCGCAGAACGACGCCAATTACGAAGCGCTGTGGCAGCGCCTCGCCGCGCGCTGAGTCATCAGGACAAGGATCAGGCCATGGATCGCGGACTTTATATCGACGGTGCCTGGGTGCAGGCACAGGACGGCCGGCGCTATGCGATCGCCGACCCAGCCACGGGCGATCCGGTCGGCAGCACGGCCCTCGCCGCCGCCGCCGATGTCGACCGCGC
>CAZNZI010000794.1:0-1682 GCA_964577475.1 uncultured Rhodospirillaceae bacterium | reverse complement strand
ACGCCCCGCAATTCAGTTTTTCATGCCCCGAATTGGCTTCGGGTGCGATTAAAAAAACCGCGCGGCTCTTGCAGAACCGCGCGGTCGATCATGCCAAACGGGGCCGGTTTTGCAACCGGCCCGTCATGTTCAGCTTCAGCCGCAGGCCTTGACCGTGCCGGGCTTCACGCCGGCGCAGGCCTTGTCCTTGCTGATCCAACCGGCGTCGATGACTTCGTTGAGGTTATCCTTGGTGATCGGATTCGGAGCGATCAGGAACGAAGACATCTTCACGTGCTTCTTGCCCTGGTCGAACGAGCCGACGCCCGGCAGTTCGCTGGGCTTCTTGCCGTCGGCCATCATGATGGCCATTTCGGCCGCCTTCTTGCCGAGCACACGGCTGTCCTTCCAGATCGACACGGTCTGCGTGCCGAGCGCGACGCGGTTCAGCGCGGCCAAATCGCCGTCCTGACCCGACACCGGCACCTGGCCGTCCATGCCCTGCGCCTTGAGCGCGGCAACCACGCCCGAGGCCATGCCGTCGTTTTCGGAAACCACAGCGTCGACCTTATTGTTCTGCTTGGTCAGGCACTGTTCCATTTCCTTCTGGGCATTGTCGGGCTTCCAGCCGTCGGTGAAGGTCTCGCAGACGTTCTTGATCTTGCCCGCGTCCATATTCGCCTTCAGCACTTCGAGGATGCCGCTGAACAGGAAGGTCGCGTTCGGGTCGCCCTTGTCGCCCTTGATGAAGGCGTAGTTGCCGGCCGGCTTCGCCTTCTGGATTTCCGTCGCCATCAAGCGGCCGACGCCGATGTTGTCGAAGGTGATGTAGAGCGCGTTCGGGTCTTCGAACTGCACGTCATAGGCGATCAACTTGATGCCGGCGTCGGTCGCCTTCTTGATCGAGGGCAGGATCGCGTCGGAGTCAAACGCGACGACGAGAATGACGTCGGGCTTCTGCGAAATCAGGCCTTCCATGTCGGCAGCCTGCTTGCTGGCCGAACCCTGCGCGTCGGCGCTGATATAGGTGTCGCCCGCCGCCTCGACGATCTTCTTGATCGCCGCGTCGTCGGTCTTCCAGCGCTCTTCCTGGAAGGTCTTCCAGGAGGCCGCGATCTTCTTGCCCGCGGCTTCGGCCGGCATCGTCATCGCGGTGAAGCTCAGGACCGCCGCGCCCATCGCGATCGCCATCGCGGCGCGTGCGCCGCTCAATTTCCACTTCGACTTCATCGGTGCTCTCCTCCATCTCGTGTTTGTTGTGACGTGTTCGATCTAAAAGTAAGAGCCGCATCGTCCCGGTCGCCGACCGGTACGCTCACGCATCGCGATGCCCGCGTGCCACAGCACCCGCGCATCATCGCTCGTTAGAAGAAATGTCCTCCCCACTTCGATCCCACCGGCGGCCGCATTCGCGGTCCTCCGATAGAATTCTTTTTATTTCAACTCGCGAAAATAAAATGGCGTGGTTCTGGAGCAAGCGTCAAGCGGGATTTCGACGAGGGAAAGCAAAGACTCGTCGCACAAGTACCCACCAGAATGGGGTTTGCGTTAACCTGTCTGGGTGGCTCCAAAGCAAATCCCCCTTCCGCCCACCTGCGCGATATCCATCATCTACCGCATGTTTCCGGGTTGACTTCGGGTCGCGCTACCGCAATTCTTTCCTCAACTGAAATAAATAAGGCGCTCCGACGGGTCTAATTGAT
>CAZNZI010000793.1:0-6278 GCA_964577475.1 uncultured Rhodospirillaceae bacterium | reverse complement strand
GTTCCAGCCGAGACCGATGAACTTGGTCGCGACATCCTCGGAGAAGGCGAGCTCGGTCTCGCCCTCGATCGTGATGTGGTTGTTGTCGTAGATCCAGCACAGGTTCGACAGCTTGAGGTGACCGGCGAGCGACGCGGCCTCCGTCGAGATGCCTTCCATCAGACAGCCGTCGCCGGCGAACACGTAAGTGTAATGGTCGACGATGTCGCTGCCCCAGCGCGCGGCCATCATCTTCTCGGCCAGCGCGAAGCCGACCGAGTTGCCGATGCCCTGGCCCAGCGGGCCGGTCGTGGTCTCGGCAATTGCCGCATGGCCATGCTCGGGATGGCCCGCGGTGCGCGAGCCGAGCTGGCGGAAATTCTTGATCTGCTCGATGTCGATATCGCTGTAGCCGGTCAGATAGGCGAGCGCATACAGCAGCATCGAGCCATGGCCGGCGGACAGGATGAAACGGTCGCGATCGGGCCAGAAGGGCACCGACGAGTCGAACTTCAGGAAGCGCGTGAACAGCACCGTCGCCACATCGGCCATGCCCATCGGCATGCCGGGATGCCCCGAATTCGCCTTCTCGACGGCATCGGCGGCAAGGAAGCGGATGGCGTTTGCCATATCGCGATGGGCCACGGATGCGGCGGGGGATACGGGTGCATTCATCGGATTACTCTCTCCCTACAGACGCGCCAACAGCGCGGATTCCGTTGCGGTTCTGATATGGCCTCGGGTCACTCCGCAACCGCGCTCCGTGCTGTGACAAGAATGTCATCGATGCGCTCGGACGAGACGGGCGGGCTGACGAGGTAGCCTTGGATTTCGTCGCATTGAAGATCCGTCAGCAGCTTCAATTGCGCCTCGGTTTCCACGCCCTCGGCGACGACGAGCCGGCGCAGGCTGTGCCCCATACTGATGATCGCGCGCACGATCTCGAGGCTTTCCGTGTCGTTGGCGATCGGACGGATCAGCGTCTGGTCGATCTTGATCATGTCGACCGGGAACCGCTTGAGCACCGACAGCGACGAATAGCCGGTACCGAAATCGTCGAGGATGATACGCACGCCCATATTGGCGAGCTGGCGCAAGGTCGCCGCCGAGTGGTCGGCATCGCGCATCACGATCAACTCGGTGATCTCGATCTCGAGGCCTTGTGCCGAGATTCCGGCTTGGTCGATCTGCGCGGCGATCACCTGGACGATGTTGGGCTGCCGCAACTGGCGGCCGGACAGATTGACCGCAACCCGCACATCCTTCAGTCCAGCCCTCATCCAGGCGCGCTGCTTCTCGCAGGCCGCGCCCAACGCCCATTCGCCGATGGCCCCGATCGCACCGGTCTCTTCGGCGATCGGAATGAACTTGCCGGGCGGCATCGAACCGAGCTCGCGGCTGGTCCAGCGCAGCAGCGCTTCCACGCCGGTGATCCTGCCCGAGGCCAGTTCGCGGCGCGGCAGATAGTCGAGCTGGAACTCGTTGCGCTTCATCGCCTTGGCGAGACCGCTCTTGATGGTCAGCCGCTCGGTGGCCTGGGCGTTGAGGTCGGCGGTGTAGAAGCGGTAATTCGCCTTGCCCGACTCTTTTGCCTGGTACATGGCGGCGTCGGCATTGCGCAGCAGTGTCTGCACGTCGCGTCCGTCATTGGGGAATACGGTGATGCCGATCGAGGCGGAGACCAACGCCTCCTGGTTCTTGAAGCGGAAGGGTTCTTCCAGGGCGGTGATGATACGTTGTGCGACCACGGGCGCGGGGTGCGCCTCGGGCAGGTTGGGCATGACCACGGTGAACTCATCGCCGCCCAGGCGCGCCACGGTATCGCCCGCGCGCACCGTTTGCGTCAGCCGCCGCGCCGCTTCGCGCAGCAACTCGTCGCCGGCGTCGTGGCCCAGCGTGTCGTTGACCAGCTTGAACCCGTCGAGATCGATGAACATTAGCGCCACGCGCACTTTGTTGCGCTCGGCGGAGTTCACGGCCAAGGTCAGACGGTCCATGAACAGCGTGCGGTTGGGCAGGCCGGTCAGCGCGTCGTAGTTGGCCTGATAGCGGATACGCTCTTCGTCGGCGCGGCGCTGGGTCACGTCGGCGGTGACGGCGACATAACCGGTGATCCCGCCCTTGTCGTCGCGGATTGCCGTGACGGTCAGGCGTTCCGAATAGGCCTCGCCGCCCTTGCGGTTGCTGCGCACATCGGCGTCCCACCGGCCGTTGTCGCGCACGGAGATCGCAACTGTTTCGGCGAGGCGCGGATCGACTTTCTTTGCCGTGAGGAAGCCCGGCTTGTGCCCCAGCACCTCGTGCTCATCGAAACCGGTGATCGTGATGAAGGCGCGGTTGACCGCTTCGATCCGCCAGTCGAGGCTCAGGACCATGATGCCTTCGGTGGTCGCATCGAACACGGCGGCGGCGCGGCGCAGCTTCGCCATGTCGGCGGTCTGCTGCGTGACATCGCGGAAGATCACGATATATGCCGCACCCCCCGGCTGCGTCATCCGCGTGCCGGTGACATCGACCGCGAATTTGGTGCCGTCGCCGCGCTGGCCGACCAGGCCGCGATGGATCGTAGCTAGGCGCTCGGTCACCCGCGCCAGCAAGGCAGCGGCGCTTTCGCGCGGATAGGCCGGGTCGGTCAGGTACTGGCCGAGGTTGCGGCCGATCATCTCGCCGGCCTCGTCGCCGAACAGGCGCGCCGCGGCGGGGTTGGCGTGAACCACGAGCCCTTTCATGTCGGCACTGACGATCGCCTCGCCCAGCGCATCGACCGCATGCTCGTAAGGTTCGGCGCGGCGGATCTTCGCCGTGAACGGTTTGGGCGTACCGGTGCGGACGGGCTTCTTTGCGATCTTGGCCTTGGCCGCGGCGGGCGCCTTGCGGGCGGGCTTGGCCGCCGGTTTACCCGAAGAACGGGCCGCAGCTTTGCCACGCCCGCGACGCGACGGCTTTCCAGCCCTTTTCTCGGGTTTCGAACTGCGCAGCGCCATTGTTTCTCCAGGCCGATAACAGTTTACCGGCCCTTTCCCCACGGACAAGGCGGACACTAGCGAAAATCGGCTGTATGCGAAAGGGCGCGGCCAATCCGTTGGATCGGTCGTTGATTGTAAGCTACGACCCTGAAATCAAGACCGTTATCGTGGGATCAATAATGTCCCGAGCCGGCCCTCAGGGCTGCCTGACGATCGCCTTCCCAGGTGCCCTTGAGACGTCCCGGGACGGGACTGGGCGCGGCAAGGGTTGCGGGCGGCTGAGTCGTATCCTCGACATAGTCCACTTTGACCATCGGAACCATCGCCGGTTGCGCCGGGATCGTGGCGACGAAACTGTAAGCGCTGGTCTCGACCAAGCTGCCGTCGGCCATGGGCGCCGGGCTGGCCTCGGCTGCCGCCAGAAGCATGGTCACGTTTTCCGGCATCTCTATGGAAAACAGAGCTTCCGTGATACGCGCGTTGTCATGCGGATAGATGAAGCCGTAGGTGGGATAACTGCGCGTGCCATAGTCGTCGGTGCCCTTATTCCACACCTTGACCTGGCTCCAATCGTTGTGCGGCGAGACGTCGCGCACGGAAACCATCTTCGCGACACGGCCGCGGCCGGTGTGGCGGTTGCCCCAGTTGGCATGATCGATGAGGACTTCGCGGGCACTGACGATGTGCTGCACCACGGCAACATGGCCCAGGCGCATCTTGCCGTATTTGCGGAAGACCATGACGGCGCCGAGACGGGGGGTATGGCCGCGTTCATAGACGCCGGCCGCTGCATTCCACCAGCGCCAGGCATCACCACGAAGCTCGATGCCGGAAGCGGCGCGGGCATAGGGCACGCACTGAAGCGCGTAGGCCGGCGCCGTCGTTGCGAGGCCGACCGCCACCATCAGCGCCAAAGCGGCGCGCTTGCCGATCCGAAGTGTCATGGTTCCCCCTGGGTCATCAATCGGACTTTCCGATTGTGCTGATTAGGAAATCGAAAGGCAACCCAAAATGTGACTAGCGTCACTAAATGATGGGCGATATGCGCACAGTCGCCCCGGAAGCCGGGCACCATGGACGCCTTGGGCGGTCCGGCGATAAGGTCCGGCCATGCACCTCCAACGGCGGCTCCTGTTATCGGCTGCGATGGTTCTTGCGATCGGCCTTGCCGCCGGCGGCACCGCCAGGGCTGACGCTTTCCAGGACGGCGTGACGGCGCTGCAGGCGGGGCAGTATGCAGTGGCGCTCGACGCCTGGCAGAAACCCGCCGAAGCCGGCGATCCCCGCTGCCAGTACGGCCTCGGCTATCTCTATCAGTTCGGGCTCGGCACCGATGTCGACAACGCGCAGGCGACCGCCTGGTACCAGAAGGCGGCGGCGCAGAACAATCCGGACGCGATCTACGCACTGGCGGCGATGTACGAATCGGGCCGCGCCGGCACCCGCGACCGGGCCAAGGCGCTGATCCTCTACCGTCAGGCGGCGGCGACCGGGAAATCGCCATCGGCCGAATACGCGCTGGGCCGCATCTATCTGCGTGGCGACGGCGTGACGCGCGACGAGCGCGAAGGGCTCATCTGGCTTGGCAAGGCGGCGCAGGATGGCCAGCCGGCCGCGCAATACATGCTGGGCGCCGCCTATGAGGTCGGCACCGTGGTGAAGCAGGATAGGGTCGAGGCCTATTATTGGTATAGCGGCGCGCTCGACGGCGACCAGGCCGTGCTGCACGGCACCGATCCCGAATTCGACCCCAAGACCGCGCTGGAAGCACTGGCGCAGCGCATGTCGTACTGGGAGATCGAGCAGGCAAAGGCCAAGCTCAAGAAGACGCCGCCGCCCCAGGCGCCGCTCGCGCACGACCAGGCCGCAAAGCCCTCGCTCGCGCATGACCAGGCGAAGCCGCGGGCCGCTCCGTCCGCGGCAAAACCGGCGGCGACCGGAACCAAGGGCTAAGGGCGAAACGCTAGACCGGCAGGGTGACCGTGGCGCGCAGACCGCCCTCGGTCCGGTTGGTCAGCACGATGTCGCCGCCATGGGCGCGGATCGCCGACCGCGCAATGGCCAGGCCCAGGCCCGTCCCGCCGGTCTCGCGGTTGCGCGATCGCTCAAGCCGGTAGAAAGGCGCAAAAACGCGCTCGAGTTCCTCGGGCGGAATGCCGGGACCCCCATCTTCGATCAGGACTTGAACGCGGGTTTCGCTGTCCGACAGGGTGACATGGGTGTCGCTGCCGTAGGCCAGTGCGTTCTCGAGCAGATTGGTGAAGGCGCGCTTCATCGCCATCGGCCCGGCCTGGATCGTCAGCCGCTCCGGCCCGGCATAGACGGCGCCGAAATCGGCGGCCAGACCGGCCAGCATCGCCGCGAGATCGACTGCTGCGCGCGGCTCGCGTGCAGCATCGTCGCGCGCGAACGCGAGGGTCGATGCGATCATGCCCTCCATCTCGTCGAGGTCGGCCAGCATCTTGGCGCGCTGCTCGTCGTCATCGACGAACTCGGCGCGCAGCTTCATGCGCGTGATCGGCGTGCGCAGATCGTGGCTGATCGCCGCCGTCATCTGCGTGCGGTCTTCGATGAAGCGGCGCAGGCTGGTCTGCATTTCGTTGAAGGCTACCGCGGCGTCGCGCACTTCGCGCGGTCCGGTTTCGGGCACGGGCGGCGCGCCCACATCGCGACCGAGGCGCTGCGCCGCTTCGGCCAAAGTGCGCAGCGGCCGCGCAGCATAGGCGACCGCCGCCACCGAGAGCAGGATCGCGACCACGATTCCCATCATCAGCGGCCAGTAGAAACCGGGGCGCCACAAGGGTTCGGGCGGACGGGTCGGCGAGAGGAAATTGAGCCAGGTACCGTCGTGCAATTTGACCGCCACACGCAGCAGAGGGTGCGGGCCATGCGCAATCAGGGCGCGCAGGATGCCCGAACCCGGCGGCGGCAATTGCGGATTGGGATCGTCGGGCGGTCCGCCGACGGTGGCATGGATCTCGTAGTTGTCGAGCCGGCGGGTGAGCGCGCTCACCACGTCCGAGGCCTCGCCCGCGGCGTCGCTTTCCGGCGCGAGCGGCTTGGCGCCCCAGCCGACATGCAGCCCCGGCACTTCGATCGCGCGCAGCAAATTGGCGCGGTCGGCCTGCGGCGTCGACTCGGTGATCTTGACGGCGGCGGCGATATGGTCGGCCGCGCGCGAACCGAACAGGCGGCTTTCGAGTTCGAACCGGTTGTGAGAAAAGACGACGATACTCGCGATTTGCGAGAGGATCACCCCGGCGATCATGACGAAGATCGTCCGGCCCACCAGAGTTGTGGGCCACAGGCGGTCCAGTTTCACGTAGCGACCTC
>CAZNZI010000792.1:0-2060 GCA_964577475.1 uncultured Rhodospirillaceae bacterium | reverse complement strand
AACAAGCCAGACCTCAAGACGCGCCGGTCGCTCGACGCCGGCCTCAGCATCGCCGCGTCAGAGGTCCAGTACATCGGTGCCGGTTTCGCCATGGCGATCCTCGACCCGATATATGCCGCCTTCGTCCTGCCCCGCTCGGGTGTCGGCAGCGCGCTGGGTGTGGTGCTCGGCAACGGCACCGGGCTGATCGACAGCGACTACCACGGTGAGATCATCATCGCCGCGCTCAACCGGAACCCTGCCGATGCCGTCACCGTTACGCCCGGCATGCGCATCGCCCAGATGGTGCTGGGTCCGGTGGTTCGCCCCGAATGGCGCGTGGTGGAGCAGTTCAGCCCGGCGAGCGAGCGCGGTGCCGGCGGTTTCGGTTCGACGGGAACGAAATAGGCGCTATTTCGCGCGCGCTTTGCGGCGCACCGGCATAGAGACCGCGCGCAGCGGCTTCTTCGCGCCGCGCGCCAGCATGTCGCAGAAGGCGTCAATCGTCTCGTCCTGGCAGGTGGCCCACGGGTTGATGTGGAAGTTGATCGAGAACCCGTCGAAGGCCATGAACATGATATGCGCCAACTGCTCGAAATCGAGGGCCGACACGCCCAAGTCGGCCAAGGTACGTTTCATCATGTCGGCGATGCGGCTTTCCGTCCATTTGATCAGATTCGACTCATAGCCCTGCTCGCGGCTTCCGGCCGAGATCGCCTGCATGATGTTGGTGGTGAAGCCGTTGTTGGCCGCCGGGATATCCCGCCAGATGGCGGTCACCGCACGACGGAGCCGCGCCTTGGGAGTCTTGATGGCCGCGAGTTCGCTTTCGAGCGTCTCGATCTGCTCACGCAGCCAAGGATCGTAGATCGCGAACAGGATTTCCAGCTTCGAGCGGAAATAGACATAGACATTGGCCGTGGAGACGCCGGCCTCGGCCGCGATCTGCGGCACGGTCGCGCCGGTATAGCCCTTCTCGGAGAAAAGCTTGAAGGCCGCCTCGACGATCGCGGCGCGGACGGCTGCTTTCTTGCGCTGGGCCAAGGACTAGTCCCGCTCTTCGTCGAGCGCGGGAGAAAGCCAGGGCCGCCTGCCGGCCCCGCCCTTCTCCCGCAAGCCCCGTCACATCGTGTCGGCGTAGTAGCGGATCGCGAAGTCGATCCATTCCGGGAAATGCCAATCCGGATACTGCGCCTTGATCTCGGGCGCCAGGTCCTTCACGACATCGTCGCGCGACTTGCCGCTCTTCATCCGCTTGCCGACCTCGGCCTTGATCTTGTCCATATAGTCGCGGATGTCGGCGATCATGTCGGTGGTGCCCAGGTCGCCATGGCCCGGCACGACCGTCTTCGGCGCCATCTTGATCATGGCATTGAAGGCGTCGACCCAGCGGGCCGCGTCGATCGTCACGTCGTCCGGCGGAAACCACGGGAAGATCGGGAAGGCGCGTTCCTCGACCAGATCGCCGGTGAAGAGGATCTTCTCGGCGGGCAGGTAGACCACCTGGTCGCCGCTCGAATGGGCCTTGCCCCAGGTACGCAACTCGACCTTGCGGCCGCCGATATCGATCTCGGCCGTGTCGCCGTCATAGACGACATGCGGCATCACCAACTCGGTGCCTTCCAGCGCATCCTTCACGCCCGGGCCGAAGCCGCGGAACATGTCGAGATAGGCCTTGCCCTTGTTGACCAGATCGTCGCGCTGGGCGCGGTTGTAGACGATGGTCGAATGGTTGCGGAACACCTGGCAACCGTAGCCATGCTCCGGATGGAAATGCGTCAGCGTCGTGATCAGCGGGCGGCCCCTGGCGATCTTCTGGGCGGCCTTCAGCACACGGTCGCCGTTCTCCGGGCCCATGCCCGTGTCGATCACCAGCACCGTATCCTCGCCTTCGACGATGCCGATATTGGGCACCAGCGGGATGCGGTGGTCGGGGATGATCCACACCCCCGGCACCAGTTCGTAGATGTCCTGGGAATGGACGACGGGTGCCGGCGGGGTGACCGCATCCACATTGGCGATGGTCTCAGTGCTCATGAGTGTCTCTCCTCATCATGGGCGGTTTATCCTTCGGACTTCGG
>CAZNZI010000791.1:0-22972 GCA_964577475.1 uncultured Rhodospirillaceae bacterium | reverse complement strand
CCGCCGCCGTCGCTGCCGGCTTTTGCGTTACTGCGCTCGGCACGGACACCGGCGGCAGCATCCGGATACCGGCCGCATGCTGCGGTATCGCCGGTCTAAAGCCGACTCACGGGTTGCTTCCGCTCGACGGGGTCCGCCCCTTGTCAGTCTCCGTCGACCATATCGGTCCCTTAGCGCGCACGGTCGCCGATCTCCGCGAGATGCTAATGGTGCTGGCGCAAGTCAAAGCCGACTCCGCGATCAGGCCGGGGACTCGCAAGCGGATCGGTATCCCGCGGCGTTATTTCGCCGATGCGGCGAGCGAGGTCTGCACAGTGGTGGATGAGGCTGCACGTCATTGCGCCGCTATGGGCCATACCGTGACTGAGATCGACTTTCCGCGTCCCGAGGAGATCATTCCGGCCCACTTGGTGCTGTCGCTGACCGAAGCGGCGCGGTTCCACCTCGATCTGCCGGAGACCGATATCGACGCCTATCCGGCGACAGCGCGCGAGGGGATCGAACTGGGGCAGTCCTACCGCAGCCTCGACTATGTGAGGGCCGTCGATCGCCGCCATGAGGTGGTCACGCGCATCACCCGAGCGTTCGATACGGTCGACTTTCTTCTTCTGCCTACGCTGCCCGTGCCGCCGCCGAAGGCTGGCGCTGTGGAGGTCGAAATTGGCGGAAAGCCGGTCAACATCTTGCGCGCCATGATCCAGTACACGGCCGCCTTCGACCAAAGCGGGCACCCTGTGGTCGCGCTCCCGTGGCCGCTGCGAGAGGGAATTCCGGGCAGTGTGCAGATCGTCGGCGCGCTGAGTTGCGATTGGCAGCTCCTTTCATTCGTAGAGGAGCTCGAAGCATCGCGATGAGCCTTGTGAGCAGCACATGTCCAAGACGCTTGCAAGTTTTGTGCGTATCGCTTATTCGGCGGGCTTCCTCAGGGTGACCACAAACTCGAGGATATGACTATGACTCTTCAATCCAACGTGACGGTGAACGGCAAGCGTCTCTGGGACAGCCTGATGGAGATGGCGAAGATCGGTGCGACGCCCAAAGGCGGCGTCTGCCGCATCGCCCTGACCGATCTCGACAAGCAAGGTCGAGATCTGTTCGTAAAGTGGTGCCGTGACGCGGGCTGCACCATACAGGTCGACCGCATCGGCAACATCTTTGCCCGCCGTCCGGGCAAGAATAATGCGTTGCCGCCGGTGGTGATGGGCAGCCATCTCGACAGTCAGCCGACGGGTGGGCGCTTCGACGGCGTCTATGGCGTGCTGGCGGGCCTCGAAGTGGTGCGCAGCTTGAACGATCTCGGCTACCAGACCGAAGCGCCAATCGAAGTGGCCGTGTGGACCAACGAAGAGGGCACGCGTTTCGCGCCCGCCATGGTTGCCTCTGGCGTGTTCGCGGGCGTTTTTGATGAGGACTACGGCTTGGCCCTCGCTGACTCCGATGGCAAGACGATGGGTGAGGAATTGAAGCGCATCGGCTACGCCGGCACGGAAGCGGTGGGCAAACGCCCGGTTGGCGCCTATTTCGAGGCCCATATCGAGCAGGGGCCGATCCTCGAAGCCGAGAACAAGACGATCGGCGTAGTCACCGATGCCCAGGGCCTGCGCTGGTATGAGTTGGTCTGGACCGGCCAGGAATCCCATGCCGGCCCGACGCCGATGAGCCGCCGTCGCGACGCGCTGGTGGGTGCCGCGCGGTTGGTGGGCGAGGTCAACCGCGTCGGCCTCAAATACGCACCCTATGCCTGCGCGACAGTAGGCATGGTCAACGTCTATCCCAATTCGCGCAACGTGATCCCGGGTCGCGTCTTCAACACGGTCGATCTCCGCCACCCGAAAGACGAAGTGCTGGCCGAGATGGACAGGGAGATGCGTGAGTCGGTGGCTAAGATCGCCGCCGAGCAGAAGCTCGAGGTCGAGATCAAACAGATCTTCTACTGCGCGCCGATCCGGTTCGATGCGGCCTGCGTGTCGGCGGTGCGCAAGGCGACCGGCGAGATGGGTTACACCAATCGCGACATGGTTTCGGGCGCCGGTCACGACGCCTGTTATGTGTCGAAGGTGGCGCCGACGGGGATGATCTTTGTGCCCTGCATCGACGGCATCAGCCATAACGAGGTCGAGGACGCCAAGCCCGAATGGATCGAGGCCGGCTGCAATGTATTGCTGCGCGCCGCGGTCGAGACGGCGAATGCGATGGCAGGGAAAGCCAGTTAGTAGGGTTCTAAGCGATCCGGCAGATCAGGAGATCTGCCGGATCAAGGACTCGAGCAGCGCCTTGAGCTGCAGCGTCTCTTTGTTGCCGTAGGTGTTCTCGACCTTGGCCTGATGGTCGGTGACCAGCGCGTTCTGGCGCGCGAACAGGCTTTTCCCTTTCTCGGAAACGGCGATCCGCACCTTGCGGCGATCGTTCGGGTCGGGGATGCGGTAGACCAGCGCCTCTTCGACCATGCGATCGACGATCTTGGTCAGGGTCGGGGTGTTCATGGCCAGAAGGTCGGCCGTCTCCCGCATCGACAACCCATTGGTGTCGAACAGAATCTTTAGGATGCGCCATTGGTCGAGGGGCACGCCCTCTTCGGTTAGCTGGCGGCTCAATTGCCGGCTGGCCTGGGCTACCAGATGGGCGAGGTATTCGTTGATCGGACGGTCAGCCATGGGGCGGCAGTCTGCCGAAATTCTGGTAATTTTCAAGAATTGCATTTTCAATGAAATTGCAATAAACGAAAGGATGGCTTTGTGACGCGGCACCGGGGAAGGGTGTGTCCGTCAGCCAGCCGTTCCGGATACCCTGAATTAGGTCGTCGCGACGATGGAACAGGCCGCGGTGCAGTTAAGGGGGCGTTCGCGGGGACAGTTTCCGGCAGGACTGTTCTCATCCGGGTCGGCTGAGCGCATCAACACGCCGCGCAAGGGCACCATCAAGATCGGTCTTCTCGTCCCGTTTTCAGGATCGGATGCGATCTGGGGTCCGTCCTGCCAATACAGCGCCGTTCTCGCGGCCGCCGAAGAGAACGAGACCGGCGGGATTCTGGGTCGCGAGATCGAGCTCTTCGCCATCGACGCCGGCGGCAATCCCGACTTCGTCGTCGCCCGCACCCGCGAGCTGCTCGAGGATCAGCGGCTCGATGTGCTGATCGGTGTCCATCTCAGCAGCGTGCGCCTGGCGCTGCGGCGCGAGTTCGCCGGCAAGATCCCCTACGTCTTCGCGCCCCTGTACGAGGGCGGCGAAAAGACACCTGGGGTTTTCGCAATCGGTGAAACGCCTGAACAGCAATTCCCCGACGCGATCGACTACATGATCAAGGAACGGGGCGCCCAGCGCTGGTTCCTGGTGGGCAACGACTATGTCTGGCCGCGGGCATCGCATCGCGCCGTCACCCGATTCATCCACGCCGCCGGCGCGGAAGTCGTGGCGGACCGGTATCTCCCGCTGGGCAAGACCTCCCTGCGCGCCGTGTTGGCCGAGATCGAGGAAGCCAGGCCCGACGTCGTCTTCCAGTCGCTGGTCGGCGCCGATTCCGTGGCTTTCAACCGCGCCTTCGCACGGGCCGGGTTATCGTCGAAGATCCTCCGCCTCTCGGGTGCGATCGAGGAAAACACGCTGCTTGGCATCGGGCCCGACTCGACCCGGAACCTGTTCTGCACGGCGAGCTATTTCAACGCGCTGCGGACGGCCGAGAACCGTGCCTTCCTGGAGCGTTACCGGCTGGCCTTCGGCGAGGTGGCGCCGGTGCAGGGTGCGCTCAGCCAATCCTGCTATGAAGGAATCCGTTTCTTCAAACGGCTGGCGGCACGGGCAGGCGGTCTTCAACCCACCGCGCTTGCCGATGCCTGGGACGGGCTCGAATATTCAGGCGCCCGCGGCACGGCGCGTGTTGCCGGCGAGGCGATCCACGCAGACTCCCATCTGGCCGAAGCCGATGGGATGCATTTCCGTATCGTCCGGTCTTTCCCGAAATCGCAAGTTTCTTCAGTTCTCAAAAATTGAAATTTCAATAATTGACTTTTCAATGAATATCGATACCCTCCGGCTCTCAACAGGTTGGGCTGCGCCCAGCATTCCGCGCCGCTGCGGCGCACAGGTTGAGAAACAAAGGGGGATATCGAATGACTGTTTCCCGTCGCAAGGTACTCGCTGGAATCGGTGGCGTCGCCGCTGCCCCATGGATCGCCCGCACGGCATTTGCGGCTGATCCGATCAAAGTTGCCGGTATTTTTGACGTCTCCGGCGGGCTCGACATTTATGGTCAGCCGATGGTCGCGTGTCTGGATCTCGCGATCGACGAGCTCAATGCGGCTGGCGGGCTGCTCGGCCGTCCGGTGAAGCTGCTGAAGTACGATCCGCAGTCGAACATCCAGCTCTACACGCAGTACGCCACCGAAGCGGCGACCAAGGAGAAGGCCGCCGTCGTATTCGGCGGCATCACCAGCGCGTCGCGCGAAGCGGTGCGTCCGATTCTCCATCGCTTCCAGACTCCATTCTTCTATCCTGCGCTCTACGAAGGCGGCGTGTGCGACCGCAATTCGTTCGAGACCGGCTCGACGCCGGCGCAGACGATCGAGAAGCTGATCCCCTTCGTGACGAAAAAGTGGGGTAAGAAGATCTACACGATCGCCGCCGACTACAATTACGGCCAGATCTCCGCCAAGTGGGTGCGCAAATACGCCAAGGACAACGGCGCCGAGATCGTGGGCGAGGACTTCTTCCCGCTCGACGTGACCGAGTTCGGTACGACGATCAACAAGATCCAGGCCGCCAAGCCCGACATGGTCTATTCGCTGCTGGTCGGTGGCAACCACATGTCGTTCTTCCGCCAGTGGGCCGCGGCCGGCATGGCCGGGAAGATCCCGATGGCCTCGACCGATTTCGGCGTCGGCAACGAGCACATCGTGCTTACGCCCAAGGAGTCGGACGGCGTTGTCGCAGCCTATGGCTATCTCCAGGAGCTCGACAACCCGGCGAACAAGGCATTCCTCGGACGGCTCAAGGCTAAGTTCGGCGACAAAACGCCGTATGTGAATGAGTTGGCCGCGAAGACCTGGTACGCGGTCGCGCATTGGGCCGAGGCGGTGAAGGCCGCCGGCAAGCTCGATCGCGATGCAGTCATCACCGCCTTGGAAAACGGTTCAACGATCGACGGGCCTGGCGGCAAGTCGACCATCGATGCGGCCACCCATCACTGCAAGATGGATATCCATATCGGTGAGGTGAAGAACCACGCCTTCACCGTGTTGCAGTCTTATCCGCAGCAGGCCCCGTCGGACACGGCGGCGGTCTGCGATCTGAAGAAGAATCCCAACGACAACCAGCAGTACGTGATCTCGGTCAACTGACGGCCGAAACCGGTTCGGGCTGCACTCTCCCCGCAGCCCGGGCCGGATTCGGCTGCCGATGAAATGGAGATCGGGCCGGTCTCGCCTCTCTGAGTTCGACCCGACCGGCCGGCATCGCGGATGGTCACCCGGTGGTGCCGGCCGGAACTTCCGATCGGGCCGATCCTCCCGGCAGTATGAAGGACTGTGTCGTTGGAACTTGCGATTGCAACGGTTCTGCATGTCTTGGCGGCGATCGCCAGCCTGGCTCTGATCAGTTCAGGCCTGGCTGTGATTTTCGGGATGATGCGCGTCGTCAATCTGGCGCACGGTGAATTCATCATGCTCGGCGGCTTCGCGACCATCTTCGCCACCCGCATGGGCATCAATATCTGGCTGGCGATCTTCGTCGTCGCGCCCGTCGCCGTCGGGATCGTCGGGTTCGCCCTCGAAAGATTGGTGATCCGCCATCTCTACGGACGGCTGATCGACACGATGCTGGCGACCTGGGGCCTGAGCCTCGCACTGATCGGCGCCGCGACGATGATCTTCGGCAATCGGGTCGAGGGCGTGGCCGCCCCCTTGGGAAGCTTCACGATCGGCCAGTACAGCGTGAGCATCTATGACCAGGTTGAGGTTGTTGTCACGCTAGCGCTGTTCGCGGTCGGCTATCTGATTCTCAAATACACCGAATTCGGTCTGATCGCGCGCGCCACGATGCAGAACCCGGCCATGGCGGCGTCGTTGCGGGTGAACCCGTCGAAGGTCTATTCCATCACCTTCTGCGTCGGTGCCGCGCTCAGCGGCCTAGCCGGCGGGTTCCTCGCGCCGCTCTCGGGTGTCGTGCCGACGATGGGCGCCGCCTATGTGGCGCGGGCCTTCATCACGGTGATCACCGGCGGTCTCAGCATTCTGGTCGGCACGGCGACCAGCTCATCGCTGCTCGCGACCATCGGCACGGTGACGACCCTCTTCACGACGCCGGTGATCGGCGATGTTGTATTGCTAGCCGCCGCAGTCATTCTGCTGCGGGTTCTGCCTAAAGGCATCACCAGCCGCGTGTTCAAAGGTGCCCCATGAGAATGGGGGAGACGCAGCGGTCGGTCTTGCTCGCGTGCATCATCGGTGTGGCGGCGATGACCTTGCCGCTCTTCGCCGAAACTTACACGCTGATCAACGCGACGATCTTCGTCAGTGCGGCGATGTTCGCTCTCAGCCTGGCGCTGATCTGGGGTTATGGCGGCATCCTGTGTTTCGGCCAGGCCGCCTTCTTTGGCCTGGGCGGATATACCTACGCGCTGGCCTCGATCAATTTCGGCGATACCACGCTCGCCGTCCCCTTGGCGATTGTCGCGGCGACCGTCTTTGCCGCTCTGCTGGGCTACTTTCTCTTCTACGGGCGCCTCAGCGACGTCTATCTCGGTGTCATCACGCTCACAGCGACGCTGATCCTCTATAAGCTGATGAACAGCACGGCGGGCGACGCCTATACGATCGGCAAGGCGCGCCTGGGCGGCTTCAACGGCATTCCCAACACGCCGCCGCTGAACTGGCCGTTCCAGCCGGACCGGATCACGACGCCAGGCGAGACCTATGTGGCGGCGCTGGCCGCACTCGTAATCCTCTACGCGCTCTGTAAATGGCTGCTGACCACCAATTTCGGCCGCGCCGTGATCGCGATCCGCGAGAACGAAGTTCGGGCCGAACTGCTCGGCTATGACTCGCGGCTGATCAAACTGGCTATCTTCTGTATCGGCGCCGCGATGGCCGGTCTGTCGGGCGCCGTGTTCGCGACGACCGTCTTCGTCAGCCCGACCATGTTCAGCCTCGCTTCTACGGCCCAGGTCCTGATTTGGGTGATTGTCGGCGGGCTCGGCACGCTGGTCGGGCCGATCATCGGCAGTATCGTGCTCCAGATCCTGACCAGCCTACTCGGCACGGTCGATTGGGTTAATCCGAACTTCGTGCTGGGCGTGATCTTGGTCATCGTCGTGCTCGCGGCACCCAAGGGCCTGATGCACGGGATCACCGAACTTTGGCGCATCGTCGGAAAGCGAATGCCGGCACAGAAGGGCGCGTCCCATGGCTGAGCCGTCGATTCTCGAAGCGCGGGGCGTATCGGTGCATTTCGGCGGGGTGAAGGCGCTCGACACTGTCGATTTCAGCCTACGGTCGGGGGAACTGCGCTGTCTGATCGGACCGAATGGTGCCGGCAAGACCACCTTCTTCAAATGCATCACCGGCCAGATCCATCCGAGCACGGGGACGATTGCGTTCAAGGGCCGGAGCGTCTCGCATGCCGAGTCCTACGAGATCGCGCGCGCCGGCATGGGCATTAAGACGCAGGTCCCCAATCTGTTCGACGGGCTCACGGTCAATGAGAATGTCTGGCTGGCGGCCCGGCGTTACGGCACCGCCAAGACGCGGCAGTCGCATGTGAACTCGATTCTTGAGCGGATCGGGATCGCCCATATCGCCCGGTCGATCGTCGGGCAGTTGGCCCATGGCCAGCGCCAATTGGTCGAGCTCTCGCTCGTCATCGCGGCCGAGCCGGAACTCGTACTGCTCGATGAGCCCGCGGCGGGAATGACCCATGACGAGGTCGGCGTACTGGCCGAGACGATACGCCAGATCAACACGACCCATGCCCTGATCGTCGTCGAGCACGACATGCAATTCATCCGCATGATCGCCAAGGACGTCACGGTGTTCCACCAGGGCCGTATCCTGCTCGAAGGACCTGTGGCGCAGGTGCTCAGCGATTCGGTCGTACGCGACGTGTATCTGGGGAAGACCCATGAGCAATAGCGTCCTCACGATCCGCGGGTTGAAGAGCGGCTATGGCCGGATTCCGATTCTGTTCGGTCTCGACATGGAAGTGCGCGAGGGCGATTTCGTGTCCGTGCTCGGCCATAACGGGATGGGCAAGACGACGTTCCTGCGCACACTCACCGGGCATTTGAAACCGACCGGCGGCGAGGTCGTTCTCAACAACGCGGACATTACTCACGCGACCCCGACATCCCGGGCCCGCGCGGGTATCGGATACGTGCCTCAGGGCCGTCAGATTTTTCCCACTTTGACCGTTCTCGAAAATCTCCGCATGGGTGCGCTGCATATCGAGAAAAAGCAACGCGCGGCGCGGGTGGGAGAGATCCTCGAGGATTTTCCACGGCTCAAACCGTTGCTTGGGCGTGCCGGCGGCGTGCTGAGCGGCGGGGAGCAGCAGATCCTGGCAATGGCGCGCTGCCTGATCGGTTCGCCGCGCCTGGTCCTGCTCGATGAGCCGACGGAAGGCATCCAGCCGTCGATTATCGCCGAGATCCAGGAAATCCTGCGCCGCCTGACAGCGCGGCAGAAGCTTTCGGTGATCCTGGTCGAGCAGAATCTCGAATTCATTCGCTCGGTCACGCGGCGGGTCTTCATCATCCGCAAGGGGCGCCTGTCGCCGGAGATCGATCCGCAACAGTTGGCCGATCAAAGCGCGATTGACGAATTCGTCGGGCTTGGCGGATAGCGGCAGAATTTGAACGTACGAGAAAGTGGGGAGGCATTGATGTTGACGATTACGGCGGTCATCAAAACGAAGAAAGGCTACGAAGCCGCGATGCGTCAGGCGTTGCTCGAAGTGGCAGAGAATGTGCGCGCCAACGAGCCGGCCACGATCGGGTTCTTCATCTCACAGGATCTCTCCAACCCGTGTGTCTTCACCACCTATGAGCGCTTTACCGATCAGGCGGCGATGGACCGGCACAACAATTCCGACACGGTCGCCCGCTTCTTCGGCATCGCCAAGCCGATTCTCGACGGCGAGGTGATCCTGGTCACCTCGACAGAGATTTCGACCAAGTCCTAACCAATCACTCCGCCCAATCGGGAGCTGACCATGACCCTGAGCGTCTATCACAATCGCCTGTCTCCAGCCGCCCGCGCCTTCGTTGAAAAGAAGAAGCGGATATTCGTGGGTGGCCACTGGGTGGATGCGGTTTCCGGCCGCACCTTCGACGTGATTGACCCTGCCACGGGGCAAGTCTTCGATCAGGTCCCGCAAGGCGAGGCAGCCGATATCGATGCGGCGGTCAAGGCCGCGCGGGCTGCGTTCGACGGTGGCCCCTGGGCCAAGATGTCGCCGATGGACCGCAGCAAGCTGGTTTGGCGCCTGGGCGACCTGGTCGAAAAGCATGCAGATGAGATCGCGCAGATCGAAGCGCTGGACAACGGCAAGCCCGTATCCGACGCCCGCTGGGGCGACGTTGCCTTCTCCTATGAACTGCTGCGTTACATGGCGGGCTGGAGCAGCAAGATCACCGGCAAAACGATTCCTTTGTCCGGTCCCGGCGATTTCCACGCCTACACCCTGCGCCAGCCGGTCGGCGTGGCGGGACAGATCATCCCGTGGAACTTCCCATTCATGATGGCCGTGTGGAAGGTGGCGCCGGCCCTCGCAGCGGGTTGCACCATCGTGCTCAAGCCGGCGGAACAGACGCCGCTAACCGCGTTGCGCCTGGCCGAGCTGGTCGAAGAGGCCGGCTTCCCCGCGGGCGTATTCAATGTCGTGACCGGATTCGGTGAGACAGCGGGCGCGGCGTTGGCGGCCCATCCGCAGGTCGACAAGATCGCCTTCACCGGCTCGACCGAAGTCGGGCGCAAAATCCTGATGGCGGCCCAGGGGAATCTGAAGAAGGTGACCCTCGAGCTGGGCGGCAAGTCGCCGATGATCGTCTTCCCCGATGCCGACCGGTCGCTGACGGTCAAGGCCGTTTCATCGGGCATCTTCTACAATATGGGGCAGACCTGCACCGCGGGGACGCGGCTCTATGTCCACAAGAAAGTCTTCGACTCGATCATCGACGGCGTGGCTGAAGAGGCGAGTGCGTTGAAGATCGGGCCCGGACTCGATCCCAATACGCGGATCGGACCGCTTGTCTCCGCCGAGCAGCTCGACCGGGTGGAGGGCTATGTATCTGCCGGCCAATCGGCCGGTGCCCGCATCCGCGTCGGCGGCCATCGCGTCGGGCAGGAGGGGTATTTCCTCGAACCCACAATCCTGACCAATACCACCTCCGACATGTCGGTCGTGCGCGAGGAAATCTTCGGGCCGGTGCTTTGCGCGATGTCGTTCAGCGACGACGATATCGACGCGGTGGTCAAGGAAGCCAATGACTCGATCTACGGCCTAGCCGCCAGCGTCTTCACCCGCGATATCAGCGTCGCCCACAAGGTCGCGCGTAGCCTCAAGGCCGGGACCGTCGGCGTGAATACGCATCACGTGCTCGATGTGGCGTTGCCCTTCGGCGGCTTCAAGCAATCGGGCTGGGGGCGCGAAATGGGGGAAGAGGCGATCGGCCTCTATACCGAGACCAAATCGATCGGGATCGCACTTTAAGGAGTCGGACCGCCGTTTGACGGCATGGCGGTCCAGTCGCTAAAAGGAAGCGAGCCAGCCCCGACCCTTGTGCCGCGGGCAAGGAGGGGCATCGCGACCTATGGCCCGGCCGTCCATTGATGCGATCTTTGCGGAGATCGAGACGTGAAGTTGCCGCCGCTGGTGGCGCTGCGCGCCTTCGAGGCCGTGTCGCGCCACAAGAGCATCCGCCAAGCCGCTGCTGAGCTGAACGTCGAGCCATCTGCCGTCAGCCGGCATCTCCGCACCTTGCAGGGGGTGCTCGACGTCAAGCTGGTGAACGCCTCGCGCCGTGGCATTACGCTGACGGACGAAGGTCTCCAATACGCTGCCGAGATCGGCCCCGCTTTTGCCGCGATCGCCTATGCCACCACGCGGCTGGCGCCAGAGCAGGGCACCCGGAATCTCGTCATTTGGAGCGTTCCCGGCTTTGCGCTCCACTGGCTGACGCCGCGTCTGCCCACCTTCCGTGAGCGGCACCCGAAGATCGATGTGCTGATCCGGCCCACCGAGGCTCATCCGGACCTGATCACCAATGAGGCCGATATCGAGATCGCTTACGGTGCCGTCCGATCCAAGCTCTCCCGGTCGATCAACTTGGCAAAGCCGCGCGTCTATCCAGTCGCCAGCTCCGCTTGGGTGAAGAGCGCGCGAAACCCGACCGATCCGGCGGCTTTGCTGTCGCTGACTCTCATCCATGAGGAAAGCCACGAACAGTGGCATGACTGGTTTGCCGCCTGCGGCGTCGAGGTCAAGCGGCGGCTCTCAGGGCCACGGCTCTGGCATTCGCATCTCGCGTTGGAAGCCGCCAAGCGGGGGCAGGGCATCGCTTTGGCCAATGATCTGTTGGTCGCCGAGGACATCGCCAATGGCAGCCTTGTCGAAGTCGGCAAAACCCATGTCGTCCTGGCGCCGTATACCTTCCTCGCGCGCAAGGATCGGTGGAACGAGCCGGCGGTGGCCCGTTTCAGGACTTGGCTTCTGTCGACGCTCGCCGCGCGCATCTAGTTCTGTTGCCTTTTAGGCAACAGCGGCTCCCGAATAGGCATTACCACCAGATAATCCTTTAGGGCTTTGATCATCCTCGACTCCCAATCGAGGACGCCCATGGCCAAGAACGACGAATTGATCGACCGCCGCAATCGCGCTGTTGCGCGCGGTGTCGCACATGCCACAACCCTTTTCGCCGATCATGCCGAGAACTCCGAGGTCTGGGGCGCCGACGGCAAGCGCTATATCGACTTCGCATCGGGCATTGCGGTCCTGAATACTGGGCATCGCCATCCGAAGGTCATCGAAGCCGCACGGGCGCAGCTCGACAAGTTCACCCACACCGCCTTTCAGGTTCTGCCCTACGAGGCCTATGTCGAACTCGCCGAGAAGCTGAACGCCCTGGCGCCGTTCAAGGCGCCGGCCAAGTCGGTCTTTTTCTCGACGGGCGCGGAAGCGGTCGAGAATGCGGTGAAGATCGCGCGCGTGGCGACACGGCGCAGCGGTGTGATCGCATTTTCGGGCGCCTTCCATGGCCGCACGATGCTGACCTCGGGTCTGACCGGCAAAGTGACGCCGTATAAGCGCAACTCTGGCCCCCTGCCGCCGGAGGTGTTCCATATCCCGTTTCCGGTCCCTCACCACGGCGTCAAGGTGGCGGATACCTTGGCGGCTCTGGAACGATTGTTCCGTGTCGATATCGATCCTGCCGCCGTCGCCGCGATCATCATCGAGCCGGTGCAGGGCGAGGGTGGTTTCTATCCCGCGCCGAAGGAGCTTCTGGTCGAGCTGCGGCGTGTCTGCGATACACACGGCATCGCGCTGATCGTGGACGAGATCCAGTCGGGCTTCGCCCGCACGGGCAAGATGTTCGCGATCGAGCATTCCGGTGTCGAACCCGATCTCGTCACCATCGCGAAGTCGTTGGCGGGTGGCTTCCCGCTCTCGGGCGTGATCGGCAAGGCTGCGCTGATGGATGCGGTCGAGCCCGGCGGGCTCGGCGGCACCTTCGGCGGCAATCCGGTGGCCTGTGCCGCCGCCCTTGCGGTCCTTGATGTTCTGCAAAAGGAAAAGCTGGCCGAACGCGCCAACATCATCGGTGGCGCCGTGAAGGCGCAGATCGAGGCGATCCGGCGGCGCAATTCCGCCGTTCCGATCGGCGAAATCCGCGGTCTCGGCGCGATGGTGGCTTTCGAGATCGTCAAGGACCGGGCCGGCACGGACCCTGACGCAGATGCGACCAAGCGCGTCACCGCCAAGGCGTTCGAGAACGGGCTGATCCTCTTGTCGTGCGGCGTGTTCGGCAACGTCATCCGTATCCTGGTGCCGCTGACCGTATCGGATGCCACGCTGACGGAAGGCTTGGACAAACTTGAACAGGCGCTGAGCCTTTCATGACCGTCGACATGTCTATCGCCGATCCGATGACGGTGGAACGCGCGCGCCTGAAACTGTCCAGGCAGACCTTGCTGCGCGAAGAGGCCCATGTCGGCGGTCAGTGGATACGCGCCGCCGACGGCCGAACCCTGGACGTCACCAACCCGGCGACGGGCCGGATCATTGGTTCCGTTCCGATTCTCGACGAAGCCGATACGAGGCGGGCGATCAGCTCGGCTCACCAGGCTCTGCAGCTCTGGCGCAAGCGTGTGGCGGCAGATCGCGCCTGGATTTTGCGGCGCTGGTTCGACCTGATCACGCGCAATGCCGAAGACCTTGCCCGGATTCTGACGGCCGAACAAGGCAAGCCCCTCGCCGAGGCCAAAGGCGAGATCACCTACGCGGCGTCCTATGTCGAATGGTTCGCGGAGGAGGCGCGCCGTATCGATGGCGACATTCTCACGCCCCATCGCGGCGACGCCCGCATTCTGGTGACCAAGGAACCTGTCGGCGTGGTCGCGGCAATCACGCCGTGGAATTTCCCCGCCGCCATGATCACGCGCAAGGTCGCGGCGGCGCTTGCGGCCGGCTGCACCGTTGTCCTGAAGCCGTCGGAATTGACGCCCTTTACGGCGCTCGCATTGGCGGCTCTGGCCGAAGAGGCCGGCCTGCCGGCCGGCGCGTTCAACGTGGTCACTGGTGAGCCGCGCGTCATCGGTTCCGTCCTGACCAGCGACCCCACCGTTCGCAAGCTCACCTTCACGGGTTCGACGAGCGTCGGAAAGCAGCTGGCGGCTGCCTGCGCCGGCACGATGAAGCGGGTCACCATGGAATTGGGTGGCAATGCGCCGTTCATCGTGTTCGACGACGCCGATCTCGACCAGGCGCTGGAAGGCGTGATCGCGTCCAAATATCGGAACACGGGGCAGACGTGCGTCTGCGCCAACCGCATTCTGGTGCATAGCTGGATCTACGACACGTTTGCCAAGAAGCTGGCGAACAATGTGCGGACCATGCGGATCGGTGACGGGCTTACCGGTGCGACTGATCTCGGTCCGCTGATCAATGAAAGCGCCGTCGAGAAGGTTGAAGCGCATGTGGCCGATGCGGTTAAGAAGGGCGCGACGGTGCTGACTGGTGGTCAACGCGCGCCCGAGGGCGGCACGTTCTATCTTCCCACGGTTTTGACACACGCGACCGCGGCGATGCGTCTCGCGGAAGAAGAGACGTTCGGTCCGATAGCGCCGCTCTTCCGTTTCGAGACGGAGCAAGAGGCTATCGCGCTGGCCAATGCCACAAGCGCTGGGCTTGCTGCTTACGCCTATACCAAGGATGGCGCACGGCAGTGGCGTCTCTCCGAACGTCTCGAATACGGGATGGTGGGCATCAACACTGGGATGATCTCGACGGCGGTCGCACCTTTTGGCGGGATCAAAGAGTCGGGTTACGGCCGGGAGGGGTCGAAGTACGGGATTCAGGACTATCTCGAGACTAAATATACCTGCGTCGGTGGACTGACGTGAGGGTGCGATGACGATCTATACCGGTCCCGTTTTCGAGATGGCGCGGCGGCAGTTCGAGATCATCGCCGATCATCTGTCGGTACCCGAGGACGAGCGCCCTCGGCTTCTGTATCCCAAGCGCGCGATCACGGTGTCGTGCCCGATCCATCGCGATGATGGATCGACGGCGGTCTTCCAAGGTTATCGCGTTCAGCATCATCTGACCTTGGGGCCGACCAAGGGCGGTACGCGTTTCGCCAGTTCGCTCGATGTCGGTGAGGTCGCGGCGCTCGCGATCTGGATGAGTTGGAAATGTGCCCTGGCCGGGTTGCCGTATGGCGGTGCGAAGGGCGGCGTGGCCGTCGATCCTTATGCGTTGTCGCGCCGCGAGCTGGAAGCGGTCTCGCGGCGTTACATGCAGGAGATGATCCCGTTCGTCAGCCCCCACACCGACGTTATGGCGCCGGATATGGGGACGAACGAACAGGTGATGGCCTGGTTCATGGATACCTACTCCATGTATCAGGGCCAAGCTGTCACGGAGATCGTCACTGGCAAGCCTGTCGCTGTTGGCGGAACGGAAGGGCGGCGTGAAGCCACGGGCCGGGGCGTGGTCTTCCTCACCTTGAAGGCGCTCGAGGCGCTCGGGATGGAGCCCAAAGGCTCAACGGCCATCGTCCAGGGCTTCGGCAATGTAGGCTCGGTCAGCGCACAGGCTTTGGTTGAGCATGGGATCAAGGTCATCGGCGTCAGCGATCACACCGCCTGCTATTTCGACCCGGCAGGGTTGGATGTCGACGCGCTAAGCCGCCATGCTGAATTGAACGGCACCTTGCGCGGCTTCTCGGCCGAGCGGCTCTTCGACGCAAAGCAGCTACTGACAATGCCGTGCGATATCCTCGTCCCCGCCGCGCTGGAGCGGGTGATCGACGCGGAGATCGCAGCCCAGCTGAAATGCCGGATCATCGCCGAGGGCGCCAACGGGCCCACGACACCGGAGGCCGATCTGATTCTGCAGCAGAGGGGCGGGGAGATTTTCGTGATCCCCGATATCCTCTGCAATGCCGGCGGCGTCATCGTCAGCTATTTCGAATGGGTCCAAGACCTCCAGAACTTCTTCTGGTCGAAGGTTGAGGTCAATCAGCGGCTCAATCAAATCCTGGAACGTGCTTTCAATCAGGTGATCGTCCGGGCGAAGCGTGACGGTATCTCGCATCGCGTGGCGGCGATGTCGATCGGCGTGGAGCGGGTCAGGAACGCCAAGAAAATGCGAGGGCTGTTCCCATAGCCGTAAGAGGTCCGTGATCGCTGCCCGGCTCTCAGCGATCGGCCCGAGCTTCACTTGCACGCGAAGCTCACTCCCTAAGAGCCAAAACTCAGGCCGGGCCGCAAGGCTCGGCCTTTCTTTTGAGATAGGCACATGAAGACGCAGATCGTAGTGGTGGGGGGCGGCGCAGGTGGTCTGGAACTGGTGCGCCGGTTAGGTGCGAAGCTGGGCCGCGACGACTACGACATCATCCTTCTCGAGCGCAACAGCACCCATATCTGGAAGCCGCTCCTGCATGAGGTGGCCGCCGGGGCACTCGACGCCAACCTCGATGAGGTTGGCTATCGCAGCCATGGCTACCGCTGGAAATACCGCTTCTTTCTCGGTTCCCTCGAAGCGATCGATCGCGATGCACGCCAGGTCGTCGTAGCGCCGCTGATCGACGAGGATGGAACCGAGATCGTCGGCCGTCACCGCATCAGATACGACTATCTGATCCTCAGCCTGGGCGCTGTGTCGGACGATTTCGGCACGCCTGGTGTTCGTGAGCACTGCATCTTGCTCGAAGACCGGAAACAGGCCGACCGCTTTCGCCAGAAGCTTCTCAATCACTGCCTGCGCGTTTCGCGCACCATGAGCGTCACACCGAACGACGATGCGCGGGTCGGTGTTGTGATCGTGGGTGAGCGAACTGGAGCAGCTCTTGAAAGAGCGCGCCGAAGTGGACAGCGCGTTGCTCACACTATTCGGCGAGGGCTAGAGATGGATCGCGAGCAGGCCCGGACCGAATTGGATAGTTTCAAGACAGACATCAATCTTGCCGACTACGTTCGATCGTTAGGATTTCAGATCGATGGCCAGAAGAGCAGTCGCAACAGCTTCGTTTTTGGTGATCGCGACGGCGCCAAAATCGTCGTGTCTCGTCGAGATAACGGGCACTGGACGTACTTCTCTGTGAATGACTCGAGCGATAAAGGTACCATTATCGATTTTCTTCAACGTCGCCAAAAAGTGAGCCTCGCCGAAGTGAGGAAGACGTTGCGGGCCTGGACTGGCCTGAAGCTAGCCTCGCCACAACCGATCCAAAACTCAAATATCGCTTCCCCAAAGGCGAGGGCACGAAGCGCCGACTTTCTTTCTGACTGGAATTGTTTGTCCATGGCAACTGAGGAGCATGATTTTCTAAAGACGCGGCGCGTGGGCCAAGCAATCACATCGAATCGTTTCCGCGATGCGGTGAGATCTGACTCCTTCGGGAATGCCGTTTTCCCCTATCGTGACATCGATGGGCGAATGACGGGCCTGGAAAGGCGAAATCACAATTACAAACGCTTTTTGGCGGGAGGGGTGCGGACGGTCTGGACATCGGAGGCCAAATCGGAAGATCGGCGTCTTGTGATTTGCGAGAGTCCGCTAGATTGCTTGGCTCACTATCTCCTCTATAGTGACAATCATGCCCGCTACCTCGCCACGGGAGGTGCCTTGTCGCCAAAGCAACTGCGCCAACTCAATGAATTGATCCGGCAGTTACCTGGCCTCCAAATCGCGATAGCGACCGATGCGGATGAGGCTGGCGATAGTTTCGCCGCCGCGATCCGAGCCTCTTTGCCCGAGTCCAGTTCGATCATTAGGGAGCGACCTGAAGGCGGAAAAGATTGGTGCGATATCCTGGCGGCTATGGAAGACAACGGCGGTCCTGGCCCGGGGAAACCGAAAGGGCCGCAGTGAGCGACGTGGATACGCCGCCCACCTAGTCGATCCCTTAGTTCAACGTTCGGCCGACCGCTGGGCCACCCGCCGACTGGATACCGGCTACAAATGCCGCACGCAACCTCCGCAGACTGACGCCTCGATCCATGGCTTCAGCTAAGCGCGCCTCAATTTCGGGCTCAAGCCGCGGCAGATCCTCCCCTCTAACACCCAGCTCACGCGCGAGATCGCGGCGAATGCCAGCGAGAATCGCCGGCAAATGTTCGCTCCCAGGATTTGGAACCTCAACGACTCGCAAGCGCGTCAGAAGCGGTCCCCGGATCGGGATGACGTCGTTGGCCGCGAGCAACCAGTTGACCGCACTCAAGTCAGCATTGGCCATTAAGGCTTCATCCGGCCAGCTACGAGCGGAGATCGGCTCTAGCATCGTCAGCAATGTCGCCCGGATGTCGCCGTTGCGGCCGTCCGCTTTCGTCTTGTCGATTTCGTCGACCAAAATTACAGGATTAGCCGTGCCCGAGCGGCGCATGACATGAAGCACCGATGATGGTGACGTGGACGCCCACCCTCTTGCAGTGCCTTGCAAAGCACGATTGTCGGAGCTGCCGGCGGCGTTGACTTCACCAAATCCTGTACCAAGGAGTTCTGCGGCTCGCCGTGCGAAACGCGTCTTCCCTGAACCGGGCGGCCCAACCAGCAACGTGGGGCGCCAAAGATCCCAAGCGACTCCCGCCGATCGGCGCAAAATCAAATCGCCTACGATTCGGTCGATCGCATCAATCAGCCATGGGAACTCAGCAGCCAAAACCGCCCGAAGGAGATCCAGAGCCGGACCGGCCGCCAGACGCAGCGGCTTGGTGAGGGGCTTCCATGCCTCGATGAACGCTTTGTCTTCTTTGTCACCGTGAACGCCAGCGATCTCTCGCACCACCACCAACGTCGGCCCCAAGTGCAAAGTATCGGAAGGTGGAGCTGCGACTTGGGTGCGTGCCCCCTTTTCCTCAACCTGAGTAGGCGGCCACGGCCTTCCGTCGAGGGACAGAGCTGCTTCGATGTCTTCAATCCTGTCGCCGACGTGGACGATGTCCGCCGCATACTTCATCCACTTGCCGGACAACTCGTGGAGCCGAGCTGCTTCATCAAAGCCCCCGGCGCGCTCAACATCCCAAGCTTTCCGTGCCAAGCGCAGACCTAGCAGCATCGACGCGCGGGCAGTAGTTGAGCCAGATCCGGAAGCCGCGACGAGCAGCCAGGTCCGAGAAAGGCCGCTGGCCCTCCCGTGTAGCCTCTCCAAACGAATCGCCACATCGAGTTGCGCGGTGGGCGCAACCGGGCCATCCATAATGGCTTTCGTCAATGTCTCGCGGTCCTGTGCCGGAAGCCCCGTCAAGGGAGCCGCGAGCTCGATCAGTTTCGTATGCGCGGCACGTGCCTCGGAGGGCTTCATCACCCGCCAAGAACTCAATCCGATCGATCCATCATTCTTTCTAACGCGGGCCACGAACCCCTCCGAAAACAAAAAAACCGCCGAGTATTCCTGGCGGTTGCGATGCTCGGATAATGACGGCTCCAGCTAAGCGCGCATGCTCCTCTGCACAACAACCGCCCCAATTGGGGTGCCGGTGGTAGTGACTATGAAGATCGGTTTGTGTGCAGAGCAATTCATGTGCGTTTTATCTCAGTACAAATTGATCAAGTCAAGAAGGCCAATCGCTATTCGGCTGGAGCTTCTTGCCGCGCTGTCTCTTTGGGCAACGCGATCTGAGCCGCAGCATCGCGGATCGTCGCGAGCTTTTCTTTGAAGCGGCTGAGGAACATCTTCTTGATTTGAATCAGGTGAGCGATACGCCACACGCTCATTCCGCAAAGCACCAAAGCCACGGAGATAGCGATGGCGTTATCTGTGTATACGGCGATCGGGGCAGAGGCAAAAAATGCCACGGCGAAGAGCAGAAACTGTAGCGATGTAGACAGCTTAGGGAACCGATATTCCGCCCCCAAAATGAAGCCATCATTCGGCGGCAGATCGACCGTCTGATTCGTCGTGTAGTTATGAGCCCAAATATAAGGGCCCTTTTGTTGATCGCTGCGAACGATCCAAGCAACCCCCACCTCGTTACCGGGACGAATGGCGAAATTGGCGTTGTGCAGCGTCACTGCGATCTCATCGTCACCGTCACGGAGAAAGAATTCATGGATCTCCGTCACGATGGACTGCACACGAGGCCCGGCAACAACACCCGCCTTTCCGCCTACACCCGCCGCGTAGACGGTTGTCTGGCTGAACGTCTCGGTTTCAGACCACTTCCTGTGCGCAACGACGGTTCCTTTAAAGCCGAATAGCCGAACCGAGACTCGGCCGCTAAGCGGCTTGAACGAGGACATCTCCTGAGGAACGCGCAAGTACCCCATGACTACACTCCTTGATGAGCCCCGTACCCACCTCTATCGATCTTCGCTTTAGGGCAATACATATTATAGTAGATAAACTTAAAGTATGTATTCAGTCAACCGTAGCGCATGGATATGCGCAAACTGGTTGGCCAAAACGTCAAACGCATTAGATTGGCGAAAGGCCTAACCCAAGAGCGGTTCGCGGAACTCTCCGGGCTTAGCCAGCAATACCTCAGTGATCTGGAGCGCGGTAAGCGCAACCCTACGGTCGTGACTCTTTATGAGCTGGCGACAGCGCTCGGCGTCGATCATGTTGCTTTGGTGAAGCCGACCAAGAAGTAGACGCTATCCCAGCCGGCTGACGAGATCTTCTGCGCGCAGGTGGGTATAGCGCTTCAACATTTGAAGCGTTTTGTGTCCTGTGATCGTTGCCACTTCGACGGTATTCAGACCTTTCTCGAAGAGCCGGCTCGTTGCTTCATGACGAAGATCATGGAAGCGAAGGCCTTCAATCTCGGCCCGCTCACGCGCATTTTGGAAGGAGCGCTCTACCGCCATCTGGCCGATTGGAAAGACGCGACCATCGACAGAGCGCGGCATTTTTTGCAAAGCGGCTCTTGCAGCTCCCGACAACGGCACTGTCCGTCGCTCGCCGCTTTTCGTGTCAGGAAGATGGGCGGTGCCGCGGAGGAGATCTACATTCGACCAAATCAAACTCAGCAGCTCTCCCATGCGCATGGCCGTTTCAATTGCTACGCGGACAAGAGGCCCGAGCCAAGGTGAGCGAGAAGCATCACAGGCTTTCAGCAGCCGTTGCTCTTCGTCACTAACTAGCCGGCGATCGCGTCCCTGGGGCAGCCGAGGCTTCCGGATATTCCTGACTGGATTCTCGAGAGGCAGGCCCCATTCCTTGGATGCGATCGAGAAGAGGTGGCTAATCAACGCCAATTCCAACCGCACCGTGTTACCGCCCACCGTTTTCAGTCGTTGATCACGATACGAGGCGATGTCGGCGCTCCGAATGGAGGCAAGGGATCGAGCGGCCATGGGATGTCGCTTCCATTGCTCGATGCGGAGCAGCTCTTGAGTCTTGCTCTTCTTGCTCGGCGATACCTCGCGACCGTACCGGTCGAGCGCTTCTTTTAACGTCGTGCGCTCCACTTCCGAACGATCTGCGTAGCGGCCGTCGCGCATCTCCTTTTCGACGTTGCCGGCCCAGGCAATCGCGTCCGCCTTCGAGTCGAATGTTCCCGAGATCGGTTCGAATCCCTTGCGGCGAACGATCGCCCGCCAGGTCTTTCCGCGCTTTTGGAATGCAGCCATCGGCATTGCTCTCGAAGTGATTTCGAGAGCAGTGTACCAGAATCGTACCAAATTGCCAAATCCGGCTGAAATGTCCCGTTTTACCCTATCCGCGGCGCCTGCTAATATCTTGATTTTATTGGTGCCCGCTGCCGGACTTGAACCGGCACAACCCTTTCGGGTCTACGGATTTTAAGTCCGTTGTGTCTACCAATTTCACCAAGCGGGCGCCTGAAATGCCAACGGGAGGCGGTGACGGGTTGTTATAGCAGATTCGCGATTCGGCGCAGAGGGGCCGGGTCGGGCCGCCGTCAGGGTAACGAATCGGCCAGCCGGTCGATGACGAGGCTCAGCAGCAGGTCGATCGCCACCAGGGCGGCCGCCGTCCCGCCTTCGATCTTCAGCGTGTGGCGCGCGATGAACCATTCATAGCCGAGCAGCGCCGCCATCACGGCCAGCGCCAGCAGCGTCTCGATGGCGCCGGGCAGAATCCCCGCCATGCCCAGCACCAGCAGCGGTCCCCAGAACACGATCTCGATCAAGTGGAACCAGGTGAGCGCGACGAGGTCGTGGAAGTACCGCTCGCGCCGGCCGAGCATATCGGCGATCCGCACCATCAGGAGCGGGAAGACCAGCCAGCCCAGCGCATAGCCGATCATCTGGAACGCGACAAAGCGCCAGAGCGAGTCGGGCGGCACTATCACGATCTCGCGCACCACGGCCACGGCAGTGAGAGGTGCGAGGATCGCCGCGGCCCAGAACGAGCGCCAGAACCCGTCATGGGTCGCTTCGAAGAAGGCGAAGGCGCGGGGATCGAGGCGGACGATGCCGCGCACGCCAGCCATTGCGGTCGACAACTCGTGACGGCTCAACATCGCTTCACCCGGCCCATCAAACCTGGGACAGCGCCGTCAGCACGCGGGCATAGATCCGCGTCAGCGTCTCGAGATCGGCCAGCGCCACGCGCTCATCGGATTTGTGCATGGTGCGGCTGACCAGGCCGAATTCGGCCACGGGGCAGTGGTTCTTGATGAACCGCGCGTCCGAGGTGCCGCCGGTGGTCGAGAGTTCGGGCTTCTTGCCGGTTTCGGCTTCGATGGCGGCGGAAAGCGTATCGGTCAGCGGCCCCGGCGCGGTGAGGAAGCTCTCGCCCGAGACTTCCACTTCCAACTCATGCTCGCCGCCGACGGTGGCGAGTTGCTTGCGCAGCCGCTCCTCCAGCTTCTTGCCGCTGTGGATATCGTTGAAGCGGATGTTGAAGGCGGCGCGCGCCTCGGCCGGGATCACGTTGCTGGCCGTGTTGCCGACATCGATCGTGGTGATGGCGATGGTCGAGGGCTGGAAATGCGCATTGCCCTTGTCCAGCGGCTCGGCGGTGATCGCGCGCAGCATGTCCATGATCCGCGGGATCGGATTATCGGCGAGATGCGGATAGGCGGAGTGGCCTTGCGTGCCGAACACCTTCAATCGCGCGCTGAGGCTCCCGCGCCGGCCGATCTTCACCATGTCGCCGACGGCGGCGGCGCTGGTCGGCTCGCCGACGATGCAGAGATCGAGTTTCTCTCCCTTGGCCGCCAGCGCTTCCAGCACCCGCTTGGTGCCGTCGAGCGCGCGGCCTTCCTCGTCGCCGGTGATCAAGAGGCTGACCGAGCCGTTCAGCTTGCCTTCGGCCTTCACCCGCGCGACAGCGGCGGCGAAACAGGCAATCGCGCCC
>CAZNZI010000790.1:0-9516 GCA_964577475.1 uncultured Rhodospirillaceae bacterium | reverse complement strand
CGAGATCTGGCGGGTGCTGGCCGATGGCGGCCGCGTGCTGATGATCGCCGCCAACCGCCGCAGCCTGTGGGCGCGATTGGAACGCACGCCCTTCGGCCAAGGCCGCCCCTACACGCCGTCGCAGCTGACGCGCCTGCTGCGCGACACGATGTTCATGCCGATGCAGACCCAATCGGCGCTGTTCATGCCGCCCTTCCGCTCACGCGTCGTTCTGCGCTCCGCGCCGGCCTGGGAAAAAATCGGCGAGCGCTTCTTTCCCCGCTTCGCCGGCGTGGTGCTGGTGGAGGCGACCAAACAGCTCTATGCCGGCACCGCGGTGCGTGCCGCCGCCGAAGGCAAGCGCGCCTATGTGGCGCTGCCCTCGGGCTTCCGGCGGGATGACGGCGACTTCTAGAGCGGGCTTCTAGCCGCGCCCGAGCAGGAACAGCGCCTGCTCGGCCAGGACGTTCGACATCAAACCGCCGGCGTCGAAGCATGGCTTGCCCTGGCCGTCGAGCGAGTATTGCCGCTCGATGCCGATATCGAGGTCGGCACAGAGCGCGCGGAAATCCCGGATGGTGCAGAGATGGATGTTGGGCGTGTCGAACCAGCCATGCGCCAGGGTCTCGGTCATCGGCATGCGGCCCCTGAACAGGAGGTGCTTGCGCACGCGCCAGAAGCCGAAATTCGGAAACGAGACGATGCAGTGCCGGCCGATGCGCATCATGTGCAGCAGCGCGGTGCGCGGATCGCGCGTGGCCTGCAGGGTCTGCGACAGGATCACATAGTCGAAGGCGCCGGTGGGGTAGTCCTTGAGATCGGTATCGGCGTCGCCCTGGATCACGGAGAGTCCCTGGGCCACGGCGGCGCGCACGCCGGACATCGACAGCTCGATCCCGCGGCCGTCGACCTGCTTGAAGCGGCCGAGATAGTCGAGCAGCGTGCCTTCGCCGCAGCCGACATCGAGCACGCGCGATTTCGGCTCGACCATATCGGCGATCAGTTGCAGATCGATGCGGATCGACCGCGCCTGGTTGACGGAGAGCTCGTTCATCGCGTGCGCCTCAGCGACGGCCCTTCCGGGGCAGGCCGCGATGCTCGGCCGCGCCGTCGAGGAAGCCGGTCAGGGTCGCGTGGAACTCGGGCTCGTCGAGCAGGAAGGCGTCGTGGCCCTTGTCCGACTCGATCTCGACGAAGCTGACATTGGCGGCAACGGCGTTGAGCGCGTGGACGACGGCGCGGCTTTCGCGGGTCGGGAACAGCCAGTCCGACGTGAACGAGATGACGCAGAAGCGGACCGACGTGCCCTTGAACGCGTTGGCCAGCGAGCCGCCGTGATCCGCGGCCAGGTCGAAATAGTCCATTGCGCGCGTGATGTAGAGGTAGGAGTTGGCGTCGAAACGTTCGACGAAACTCGACCCCTGGTGGCGCAGATAATTCTCCACCTGGAAGTCGGCGTCGAAACCGAAAGTGATGCGCTCGCGGTCCTGCAGGTTGCGACCGAACTTCCGGTGCAGCGCGGCTTCCGAGAGATAGGTGATATGGGCCGCCATGCGCGCCACCGCGAGCCCGCGATTCGGATTGCGGCCGAGCGCAAGATAGTCGCCTTCGCACCATTCCGGGTCGGCCATGATCGCCTGGCGCCCCACTTCGTTGAAGGCGATGTTCTGGGCCGAGTGGCGCGCGGCTGTCGCGATGGGGATCGCGGCAAAAACGCGATCGGGATGGTGTGCGGCCAATTCGAGCGTCAGCATGCCGCCCATCGAACCGCCGATCGCACAGAACACCTGCTTGATGCCGAGATGATCGAGCAGGCGCACCTGCGCACGGACCATGTCGGCGATGGTGATCACCGGAAAGGCGTGGCCCCAAGGCGTATTGGTGTTCGGGTTGATCTCGGTCGGGCCGGTCGAGCCCATGCAGCCGCCCAGCACATTCGCGCAGATCAGGAAGTAGCGGTCGGTGTCGAGCACGCGGCCGGGGCCGACGATCGCGTTCCACCAGCCTGACTTGCCGGTGAGCGGATGGGTGCCCGCGACATACTGGTCGCCCGAGAGCGCGTGGCAGATCAGGATGGCGTTGCTGCGGTCGGCAGTGAGCGTGCCATAGGTCTGGTAGGCAATGGTGACCGGCGCCAGGTCGATGCCACAGTCGAGTCGCAGAGGCGCATCGGCGCCCAGCTCGAGCCGGGAACCGGGGAGGATGACGCTCGCTGCGCCGAGGCCGTGGCTTGCGCTCATGGTCCGTCCCGGGTGAACAAAAGTGGTCGATAGCTAGGTACAGGCCGCTTGAGTGTCAACGATTTACTTCGCCCCTGGACAGGGGCGATTCACCATCGTTGACCACGCGCCCATTGTACCGAATAGTAAAGAAGGTTCGCGAGGCTGTGCGTGTCCAAGAATTGCCGTTTCACCGTTGCCGTCCATATCTGTGCCCTGCTGGCCCATAACGGGGGCAAGCCGGCCACCAGCGACTGGATCGCCGACAGCGTCAATACAAACCCGGTGGTGATCCGCCGCACGTTGTCGTCGCTTGCCAAGGCCGGGCTGGTCAAAAGCTGGCGCGGCTCGAACGGCGGGTCGGTTCTGGCCCATCCGGCCACCGGGATCACGCTGGCCATGATCTACAAGGCCGTGGACGACAGCGAAGGCCCGGCCCTGCATCAGCAGCCGCCCAGCCAGGATTGCCCGATCGGCGCCCATATCCAGCCCGTCCTGATCGACATGATCGCCTCGGCGGAAACGGCGCGTGAGAAAGTCTTTGCGGCCCTGACCCTGGCCGATGTGATGGATTCGATCCAGCGTCGGGCAGCCTGACCTAGATCCAAGCGTTACGGTGAGGTGGGGCACTCGCATAGGCTAATATGTAACAGTCGTTGTATCAATTTTTTGAGCCAAAAACCAAGCGGGAGATGAAAATGACCAAGGTTCTCGTCCTCTATTACAGCGCCTATGGACACATGGAAGCGATGGCCGAGGCGGTCGCCGCCGGCGCCCGGGAGGCTGGGGCCGAGGTCGCGGTGAAGCGGGTTCCCGAGTTGGTGCCCGAAGAGGTCGCCAAGAGCTCGGGCATGAAGCTCGACCAGAAAGCGCCGATCGCCACGGTGGCGGAGCTCGGCGACTATGACGCGCTGATCATCGGCACGGGCACGCGCTTCGGCAACATGACGGCCCAGATGCGCAACTTCCTCGACCAGACCGGCCCGCTCTGGGCCAAGGGTGCGCTGCTCGGCAAGGTGGGCAGCGTGTTCACCGGTTCGGCGACCCAGCACGGGGGGCAGGAAAGCACGATCCTCACCACCCATACCTTCTTCTTCCACCAGGGCATGGTGGTCGCCGGCCTACCCTATTCCAATCCCGAGATCAGCGTCATGAACGAGATCAGCGGCGGCGGTCCCTATGGCGCCTCGACCATCACCGGTCCGGACGGCAAACGCATGCCCTCGGCCAACGAACTGTCGGCCGCCAAGGCACAAGGGCGCTATGTGGCCGGCATCGCCGCCAAACTGGCGCATCATCACTGAGTCAGAAAGGGCGCCGCAGAAGAACGACTGCCGCTAGGCGTAAGCCTTGCGGCGGTCACGCGCGGTCTCTTCGTCGAAGAGATCGGCGAGTTGCGCCATCATCGTGCCGCCCAGCTCCTCGGCATCCATGATCGTCACGGCGCGGCGGTAGTAGCGCGTCACGTCGTGGCCGATGCCGATGGCGACCAGATCGACGGGTGAGGTCTCCTCGATCCAGGAGATCACGTCGCGCAGGTGGCGTTCGAGATAGCTTCCCGAGTTGACCGATAGCGTCGAGTCGTCGACCGGCGCGCCGTCGGAGATCACCATCAGGATGCGGCGCTGTTCGTGACGCCCCATCAGCCGCGTATGCGCCCACATCAGCGCTTCGCCGTCGATGTTTTCCTTGAGGATGCCTTCGCGCAGCATCAGGCCGAGGCTGCGGCGCGCGCGGCGCCAGGGCGTGTCGGCCGCCTTGTAGATGATGTGGCGCAGATCGTTGAGGCGGCCGGGGCTGGGCTTCTTGCCTTCCATCACCCACTTCTCGCGCGACTGCCCGCCCTTCCAGGCGCGCGTGGTGAAGCCGAGGATCTCGACCTTCACGCCGCAACGTTCCAGGGTGCGCGCCAGGATATCGGCGCTCATCGCCGCGACGGAAATCGGCCGCCCGCGCATCGAACCCGAATTGTCGATCAGCAGCGTCACCACCGTGTCGCGGAAATCGGTATCCTTCTCCTGCTTGAAGGAGAGGCTGTGCAGCGGATTGGCGACGATGCGCGCGAGACGGCCCGCATCGAGCATGCCCTCTTCGAGATCGAACTCCCAGGCGCGCGTCTGCTTCGCCATCAGGCGGCGTTGCAGCCGGTTGGCGAGTCGCCCGACCACGCCCTGGAGATGCGCGAGCTGCTGATCAAGCTGATGGCGCAGTCGTGCCAGTTCGTCGGCATCGCACAGTTCATCGGCTTCGACGGTCTGGTCGAAAGCGGTGCTGTAGGGCTGATAGGGCGACATCTGCGGCTCATTGCGCAGATTGCTCATATTCGGCGGACGGTGGCGCGTCGGGCCGCTGGGCTCGTCGCTGCCTTGGCCCGGCACCATCATCGCCTGGCCTTCCTGCTCCTCGCCCTCTTCGCTCGACTGGCCTTCGGCCTCGCCGGCCGAAGCCTCGCCCGATTCGCCTTCCGAGCTTTCGGACTGGTCGCCATCCTGCTTCTTGTCGGACTGGCTGGGCTTGCCGCCCTGCGAATCCTGCTTTTCGGACTCGTCCTCGTCTTCCTCCGGCGGCTCGACATCCATGTCTTCGATGGAGAGCGCCTGGATCAGTTCGCGCAGGCCGCGCGCGAAGGTCTTCTGGTCGGTGAGCGAGTCGCCCATCTTCTTCAGGCGCCGGCCGATCTTGCTTTCCAGATCGGCACGCCAAGTTTCGACCGCGGCCTTGGCCGAGGCCGGAATCGGCTCGCCGGAAAACTGTTCGCGCGCCAGCAGGCGCAGTGCCTCGGCCACCGGCACCTGCTCGCGCTTGTTGAAGGTCGCGTACCCCTCGCTGCGATAGCGGGCCTCCAGCGCGGCGCCGAGATTCTGCGCCACGCCCTGCATCATGTTCGCGCCGATCGCCTCGACGCGGGCCTGGGCGATGGCGTTATAGATGTCCTTCGCCTCCTGCCCATGCGGCATGCGCTTCTGGTGCATCGCGTCGTCGTGATAGCGCAGGCGCAACGCGACGGCATCCGAGGCACCGCGCAACGCGGCCAGATCCTCGCCGCCCATCCGCCGCGGCGGCAGAGGCAGACGCGCCTGCGTGCCGCGCAGCGCGGCGTTGCCGGCCGCGAAACTGACGGTGACATCGGGCTTGCCGCCCAGCGTGCGCAGCACGGCCGCGGTCGTGCGCTTCACCAGCTCCGTCGGCGCCTCGTCATGGGCGCCGAGCGGGAGCGTGGAGTTGCGCTCCGCCGGTTTGCTGGGACCGCCGCGATCGGCCATGGGTCGCCCTTAGCCGAGCGCGACCCGCGCCAGGGTCTCGGGCAGTTCCTGGCCGAAGCAGCGCTGATAATACTCGGCCACCACCGGGCGCTCCGTCTCGTCGCACTTGTTGAGGAAGGTGAGCCGGAAAGCGAAACCGATATCGCCGAAGATATGCGCATTCTCGGCCCAGGTGATCACGGTGCGCGGGCTCATGACGGTCGAGATGTCGCCGTTGATGAAGCCCTGGCGGGTCAGGTCGGCGACGCGGACCATGTTGCCGATCGTGGCGCGGCCCTTGTCGTCATTGAAGCCCGGCACCTTCTTCAGCACGATGCCCGTTTCGACGTCGTGCTTGAGATAGTTCAGCACGGCGACGATGTTCCAGCGGTCCATCTGGCCCTGGTTGATCTGCTGCGTGCCGTGATAGAGGCCGGTGGTGTCGCCCAGGCCGATCGTGTTGGCGGTGGCGAACAGACGGAAGGCCTTGTGCGGACGGATCACGCGGCTCTGGTCGAGCAAGGTCAGCTTGCCTTCCACCTCCAGCACGCGCTGGATCACGAACATCACGTCGGGACGGCCGGCATCGTATTCGTCGAACACCAGCGCGGTCGGGCTTTGGAGGGCCCAAGGCAGGATGCCTTCGCGGAACTCGGTGACCTGCATGCCGTCCTTGATCACGATCGCGTCTTTGCCGACCAGATCGATACGGCTGATATGGCTGTCGAGATTGACGCGGATGCAGGGCCAGTTGAGGCGCGACGCGACCTGCTCGATATGGGTCGACTTGCCGGTGCCGTGATAGCCCTGGATGATGACGCGGCGGTTGTAGGCGAAGCCCGCCAGGATCGCCATCGTCGTGTCGTGATCGAAAAAGTAGGTGTCGTCACGGTCGGGGACGTGATCGGCGGCCTGGCTGTACGCCGGCACCATCATGTCGCTGTCGAGACCGAACGTCTGACGCACGGAAATCTTGATATCGGGCATTCCCGACGGTTGATCCGCCGTGGTCTTGGTCTGCGATGCTTGAGCCATGGGATAAACTTTCGCAATGGAGGCGCGAAGGCGCCCGAATGAGGTGAGCCGATGGGCGGTCAGTAACTGAGGCTGGCGAGCAGGGTGCGGTAGGCCTGACCGATTTCCTTGAACCGCTCCTCCGAGGCCTTGTCGCCGCCATTGGCATCGGGGTGGTAACGCTTGCAGAGTTCCTTGTAGCGCGCCTTCAGCCCCGCCAAGGTCAGAGGATCCTTGATCTCCATCACGCGCTTGGCGGCTTCCTCGGGCGTCGCCCTGGTCTTCGGCGGTTCCTTCTTCTTCCAGAAGTCCTCGCCGAACAGGCCGAAATGATCTCTGACCTTCTCGGGATCGATGCCGAAAAAGCGACCGGCGGTCAGCTTGCCGAGCGGCCAGCTCGCGCGCTGCCAGGTGACGTCATTGCGCACCATCTTCTCGATTTCTTCGGGCGAGAGGCCGGCGCAGTAGTCCCAGGCGCGGTTGTAATCGCGCACATGGTCGAGGCAAAACCAGTAGTATTCGTTCAGCGCGGTCCGCGACTTGGGGGCACGGAATTCCCCCTCCGCTTTGCACTTCGGATGGTCGCAATGGCGCACCGATTCGCGAACGGGTTCGCGTCCCGGCGGAGGCCAAAATCGTTGTGTTCGCGCGTGCATCACGCGGCCACTATGCCGGGAACGAGGGCAAGCTGGCAACCCTTACAAACCCGCGAAAAACTGGGCTCCGACACGCATTTAGCCCATGCGTTTGCAATTAGTTTGTAACGCTTTGTTTCCATTGGACCGGCGACCTTGCAAAGGCGGGTTGATTACGGCACATTCGCCTATACTCAGTGCGACAACAATAATAAACCCCTTTATTTTCAATAAGTTGTGAGGGTGCCGTGGGTAGCGTCGCCAAAATTGAACCGTCCTCGATCAGCCGCAACGTCACCATCCAAGGCCATCGTACGAGCCTTCGCCTGCAGAAGGAGATGTGGGACGCGATCGACGAAATCTGCCGTCGTGAACGCCTCTCGATCCACCAGCTTTGCAGCCGCATCGCGGAACGTCGCGGTGAGCGCTCTCTGACCTCGGAAGTCCGCGTCTATGCCATCGGCTATTTCCGTGCCGCGGCAAACGACGAAGGCCATCTCCGTGCCGGACACGGCGTGCCGGTGGAAGCCGCGCGCCAGGCCGGCATGCACGCTCCCTGACGGAACGCGGAAACGCCGTTTCCGCTCCGCTCAGGCGCCGAACAGCGCTGCGTAGATCACGTAAAGCCAGCTCAGAATCCCGTGGATGATTGCCCACAGGATCGAGTGGTTGGCTGAGTACGAGATGACCATGGCCAGCGCCGATCCGAAACTGATGCCGAAGCGCATCGGCGTCTGGTAGCGGATCGCATAGGCTCGCACGCCGCCGTCCATCCCATCCTCCTGCCCGTGATCCCGCGTTCAATGTAGGGCGGCGGGGCCGCGTCGCAAGAGATCGGATGGGCCTAGGCCATCGAGGCGATCAGCCGGGTGAGGAAATCCTCGCAGCGCGCGACTTGCTCGAGCGCCACGAACTCATTGGGCTTGTGGGCTTGTTCGATGTCGCCCGGGCCGCAGAGAACGGCGGAAATCCCCGCATTCTGGAACAGGCCGGCTTCGGTCGCATAAGCGACCTTGGTCGTGCCCGTGTCGCGCGTGAGCGCCCGGGCCAGCTTGGTCATCTCGGCCTGCTCCATGGCCTCCAGCGCCGGCGAGACCGCGACCGACTCGAACACGATATCGGCTTCGGGTTTCACCTTGCGCATCTCGGGCACCAGCGTGTCGCGCGCGAAGGCTTCGACACGTTTGAACAGCGCCTTGGCATCGACACCCGGCAGGTTGCGGAACTCGAATTCGAATTCGCAGAGTGCCGGGATCACATTGGCGGCGACTCCGCCCTTGATCGTGCCCGTCTGCCCTGTCGTGAACGGCACGTCGAAGGCCTGGTCATAGGGGCCCTGTGCCTTCAACTGGTCGGCGATCTCGCGGATATGGACGATCACGCGCGCCGCGTATTCGATCGCATTCACGCCTTGCGGCGTCAGCGAGGAATGCGCCGCGTGTCCGTGCACCTTGCAGCGATAGCAGTGGATGCCTTTGTTGGCGACCACCACGCGCATGCTGGTCGGCTCGCCGACGACGCAGCCATCGGGATGGATGCCGCGCTTTTTCAGATCGTCGAGCATCACCGGCGCGCCGATACAGCCGAGCTCTTCATCATAGGAGAGCGCGAAATGGATCGGCTTCTTGAGCTTCGCCTCTTTCATGCGCGGCAGCAGCGCGATCGCCGTGCCGATGAAGCCCTTCATGTCGCAGGTGCCGCGGCCGTAGAGCCTGCCGTCCTTCAATTCGGGCACGAAGGGATCGGTGTTCCACTTCTGGCCATCGACCGGCACCACATCGGTGTGGCCCGACAGCACGGTGCCGCCTTGGGTGTTGCCCGTGGCATCGGCCACGGTGGCAAACAGATTGGCCTTGCCCTTCGCAGCGTCATAAGTGAGCAGCGCGTCGATCCCCGCACCCTTCAAATGGTCGCGGACGGTCTCGATCAAGCCGAGATTGGATTTGCGGCTGGTGGTGTCGATGCGCACCAGGCGCTCGATCCATTCCAATGTCTCGGGGCGCACCTTCGCTGCAGTGGTCGCGGAAGCGGGTGCGGAATGTCCGTCGGCGGTCACAGGAACCTCACAGGCAGGAAGCGGTCAGGATACTCCCAAAACCGCCGCCCGGGGAGTCGCCCCTGGTGACAATCAGCGGTTCTTGAAATTGGGCTGACGCTTTTCGGCGAAGGCGGCCATGCCTTCCTTCTGGTCTTCCGTGGCGAACAGCGAATGGAACAGGCGCCGCTCGAAACGAACACCCTCGCTCAGGGTGGTTTCGTAGGCGCGGTTGACCGCTTCCTTTGCCATCATCACCGAGGGACGGCCATGGGACGCGATCTTCTCGGCCATCTTGAGCGCCTCGGCGACCAGATCGGCGGCCGGCACGACGCGCGAGACCAGCCCTGAACGCTCGGCCTCGGCGGCATCCATCATGCGCCCTGTAAGCA
>CAZNZI010000789.1:0-2334 GCA_964577475.1 uncultured Rhodospirillaceae bacterium | reverse complement strand
GAACAGCAGCACGAAAACGATCAGTGCCACCCAATTCACATCCTGCACGGCAGTCCCCCTTGAAGCGAATTGCGCCCGTTATCGACGCCGGATCAGTGTCCGGCTTCTTCCCGCCGCTCTTCGTGTTCTGTCGCGAAATAGACAATGGCGGTCAGCACGGCGGCGATCAGGATCGCCGCCATCTGGAACCAGTAGAAGAAGGGCAGGCCGATGAAGGTGGGTTCGGCGGTGTTGTAGAACCCGACCCACAAGGCGAGCGGAATCTGTACGATCAGCAGCAGATACCACCAGCTCCAAACCCGGCTTTTGCGCGGGGCTTCGCTCATGACAGTCCTCCCATTTGGCACTTTCGGCGCCTTATGGTGTGGATAGTACAGGCGTATTGCGGTTTTGCGCTAGAGCAGGCTGGCGGCGACGTTGATGGCGACCGCGAGGACGACCGTGTTGAAGAAGAACGCCATGATCCCGTGCACCAGGGTCAGCCGCCGCGTGGTGCGGCCGGTGACCTGCACGTCCGAGGTCTGGCATGTCATCCCGACCACGAAGGCGAAGTAGAGGAAATCCCAGTAGTCGGGCCGCTTCTCGCCGGGGAAGTCGAGGCCGCCGCGATGGGTGATCTTGTCGTCGTTCGGATCGTCGTCGCCGCCGTAATAGAGATGGGCGTAGTGCAGACCGAACATCGTATGCGTCACCAGCCAGGCGACCACGATACTGACCATCGCGAGGGCCAGATGCCAATGCAGGATGTCGGGCGGCAGGTTCTTCGAGCCGCTGACTTCCAGGAAAACGGACGACAGGGCCAGTGCGGCGGCGACAAAAGGAACCAGGACCATGCCCACCTGGCCTTCGTCGAGATTCTGTGCCCGGCGCAACATGATGTCGTGATTGGTCTGGATCAGCATGGCCCCGGTCAGGATCAGAAACAGTGCGCCTGCGCCGTCGAGTGCAAGGACCAGCGCCGTCTGCGGCGTCATCATCTGACGGAACAGCGCCCACAGAACGAGAGCCGTCACGATGGTGGCAATCAGGCGCGTATGGTGGATCAGGCGTTTCAAACAAACACCATCGCACCGGTCTTCGACGCATCGGCCAGGAAGGTGACCAGTCCGCCTTCGCTGCGCGGCACGTCGTCGCGCAGCGGCTTGCCTTCAAAGCCCATCGTCCGCATGCCCATTTCGCACACCATGAAATTGGCGCCGAGCGAGACGCAGGCCGATAGAATTTCCTCGAAGCCCGCGAGCTTCTTGGCGATCAGTTGCGCATCGGCCTTGCTGGCGATCACGCCGTCCTCGGCCGGCAGCAGATCGTGCCATCCGCCGCTTCCGTCCGTCACGGGCTGCAAGGCCTTCAGCGCGCCCATGGTGAAGAACAGTGTGACTGGCGTATTCACGGCGAGCGCCGCCGCGGCCATGGTCAGCGCGTAATGCACTTTGTCATAGGCGCCGGAGAAGACGACGATCGAAAGCTTGTCGGGCGCAGCCTTCGTCTCAGCAGCCGGCATGGACACGTCCCTTGTGGCTGGAGAGATCGTGGATCGTCGCCGAGGCGCTGCACAGCGCGCAAGTAGGATCGGGCTTCAAGCGCAGCTTGCGGAAGGTGGTCGAGAGTCCATCGACGATCAGCAGCGAGCCCGAAAGCGATTCGCCGATGCCGAGGATTTCTTTCAGCACCTCTGTTGCTTGGAGGGTGCCCATCACACCCGCCATCGCACCCAACACGCCGGCCTGGGCGCAGGTCGGCACTTCGCCCTCCGGCGGTTCGGCGGGATAGAGACAGCGGTAGCAGGGGCCGGGTGCTTTGAAGGTGGCGAGCTGGCCGTCGAAGCGCAGCACGGCGGCGGAGACCAGTGTCTTTCCCGCGAGGCGACAGGCGTCGTTGATCAGGAACCGCGTCGGGAAGTTGTCGCTGCCATCCGCGATCACGTCATAAGGTGCGATCAGGTCGAGCACGTTGCCGGCATCGACGCGCAGATGATGCGGCGCGAGTCTGACATCGGGATTGATTCCGGCGACGGCCTCGCGCGTGCTTTCCACCTTGGCCGCGCCGATGCGCCCCGTGGTGTGCAGCACCTGGCGCTGAAGGTTGGAAAGATCGACGGTGTCGTCATCGACCACGCCGATCGTCCCGACCCCCGCCGCGGCGAGATAGAGGATCACGGGCGAGCCGAGCCCGCCCGCGCCGATTACCAGAACCTTGGCATTGAGCAACCGCTCCTGCCCCACGCCACCCACTTCGGGGAGCAGGATGTGGCGGGCATAGCGGTGGATCTGGTCTTCGCTGAAATCCATGCCTGATTATATGGGGTGTGTCGTGCGAGGGTGAAGTCGGCGGTGT
>CAZNZI010000788.1:0-4758 GCA_964577475.1 uncultured Rhodospirillaceae bacterium | reverse complement strand
AACCAGGTCGAGGATGCGGTGGTCGATGCACTGGTGAAGGCGGTGCAGGATTCTTATGCGCGCCTGGCCCATCGCTACTATATGCTCAAGGCCAAGTGGTTCGGCGTGAAGCGGCTCGACTATTGGGACCGCAATGCGCCGCTACCCGAGGCTGATGACCGCGAAATCCCATGGAATGAGGCGAAGACGATTGTGCTCTCCGCCTACCGGGCTTTCTCGCCCGATCTGGCCGATCTCGGTACGCGATTCTTCGAGAACGCCTGGATCGACGCGCCGGCGCGGCCCGGCAAGTCGCCCGGTGCCTTCGCCCACCCGACAGTGCCCTCGGCGCATCCCTATCTGCTGCTGAATTATCTCGGTAAGACGCGCGACGTGATGACCTTGGCCCATGAGTTGGGGCACGGCGTTCACCAGGTCCTCGCCGGGCCGCAGGGCCTGCTGATGTCGGACACGCCGCTGACCCTGGCCGAGACGGCGTCGGTCATGGGCGAGATGCTGACCTTCCGCTCGATGCTCGACAGCGAAAAGGACACCAAGCGCCGCCGCGTGATGCTGGCCTCGAAGGTCGAGGACATGCTCAACACCGTGGTGCGCCAAGTCGCCTTCTACGAGTTCGAGCGGCTGGTCCATGAAGAGCGGCGCACGGGCGAGTTGCTGCCCGAACGGATCGGCGAGTTGTGGCTCGAAGTGCAACGCGCCAGCCTCGGCCCGGCGCTGCGTTTCGAGGACGAGTACCGCTATTACTGGTCCTACATCCCGCACTTCATCCATTCGCCGTTCTATGTCTACGCCTATGCGTTCGGCGACTGCCTGGTGAACTCGCTCTACGACGTCTACCGCTCGGGCGCGCCGCAGTTCGCGGCCAAGTATCTCGACATGCTGAGGGCCGGCGGCACCAAGCGGCACAAGGAACTGCTGGCCCCATTCGGCCTCGACGCCTCCGATCCCAAGTTCTGGAAACGCGGCCTCGACGTGGTCGCCGGCTTCATCGACGAATTGGAGACGATGGTCTGACATCCAGGTTTGTCATTGCGAGGAGCGCAGCGACGAAGCAATCCATCGGGCGCATGAAAATGGATTGCTTCGCTGCGCTCGCAATGACGTCGTAAGGAAGAAACGCATGTATCAACCCCCGCATTTCCAGGAGCTAGACACTGCCGTCATTCATGCGGCGATCCGCGAGTCCGGTCTCGCGACCCTGGTCACGGTCAGCAGTGCCGGGCCGTTCGCCAGCCATGTGCCGATGCTGCTCGACACGACCAAGGGCAAGCAGGGTGTGTTGCGCGGCCATCTCGCCAAGCCTAATCCGCAGAGGAAGAACCTGGTCGCCGGTCAGCCGGCGCTCGCGATCTTCATGGGGCCCGATGCCTATATCTCGCCCTCGCTTTACGCGGCGAAGAAAGAGCACGGCAAAGTCGTGCCGACCTGGAACTTCGTCGCAATCCATGCGAGCGGCCCGATCCGCTTCTTCGACGACGCCGAAAGCCTGCTCGCCCTGGTGACGGCACTGACGGTGAAATTCGAGTCGAAACGTGCGACGCCTTGGGCCGTCAGCGATGCGCCGGATGATTTCGTGAAGGGCATGCTGAACGGCATCATCGGCTTCGAGCTCGAGATCGTCAGTCTCGAAGGCAAATGGAAGATGAGCCAGAACCGGCCGGCCGGCGACAAGCCCGGCATCGTCGAGGGACTCCGCCGCGAAGGCGAGACGGCGGTCGCCGATCTGGTGGCGGAGCGGAACTGTTAGGCGGCAAAGTAACGTGTCGTAACCCGATAGGCAAAAATCAGGCGGCGCGTGCCTTGGGGCCGCCCCAATCTCGCGCTCTCCTCCTGACCGGGTACGACCCGATCAGGAGGCATCTCCCAATGAAGTCCACCTATACGAAACTTCTTGCCGCGGGCGCCGTTGCGCTGACCCTCGGCGCCGTGGCCGCGACCGCCGGAACGGCGAACGCCGCCGAAATCATCATAGCGCCTGGCGCGCCGCCGGCTCCGCGCGCCGAAGTGGTTCCCCCGCCGCCCGGTCCGCCTGGCCGCATGGTCTTTGTGCATGGCCGGTGGAACTGGGATGGCCATGGCTGGGTCTGGATGGCCGGCCACTATGTCGAGGTGCCGCGCCGTCATGCGCACTGGGTCGAAGGCCATTGGCGCCGCGGCCCCCGCGGCTACGTGTGGGTCGACGGTCACTGGCGGTAAATCACCCACGGTCATTGCGAGCGAAGCAATCCGGGTGATCCCGGATTGCTTCGTCGTTTCTACAATTCCAGCATCCAATCCTGTTCGATCAGGTCTTGGCCCCAGGCACGGTGCGGCTGTTCGTGCGCAAGCGTGAACCCGGCCGCTTGATAGATGCGCCGGGCCGAGACCAGGCTGCTTTGGGTCCACAGCATCAGCTTGCGGTAACCGAACTCGCGCGCCTGGGCGACGCAGGCAGCCACCAGTTTCGATCCGATCCCCAAACCCCGTGCGGCTGGCTCGACATAGAGCAGGCGAAGCCGGGCGATCTCGTCGGTCTCGCGGACCAGAAAGATCGAACCCATGATCTCGCCGTCATGCTCGGCGATCCAGCAGGCCTCGCGCGCCGGATCGAAATTCTCTGTGAATGTCGCGACGATCGATGCGACCAGTTGCTCGAAGCTGATGTCGTAGCCGTGCTCTTGGGCGTAGAGGGCGCCGTGACGATGGATCACCCAGCCGAGATCGCCCGGCCGCGGCGGGCGCAGGATCACCTCGGCTGACTCCCGGGGGGCTGCCGCATCGAGCGCGCGCTCGATCACCGTCATCGCCTCGACCAGATCGCGGCGGGCATGGGCCGGCAAGGGACCGAGCAAGGCGGTGATTTGCCGGTCGGTTGCTTCATTGAGTCCCACGAAGGCCTTGTGGCCGCGGGCAGTCAGTGCGATCGGCCGCGCGCGTCCGTCCTCGGCGGAACGGGTCCGCGTCACCAAGCCGCGTTTCACGAACCGCGCCAGAATGCGACTGAGATAGCCGGCATCGAGACCGAGGTCGCGGCAGAGGGCGACCGAGGTCGTCGTCTCGCGCTGGGCCAGTTCGTAGAGGACCCGCGCCTCGGCCAGGGTGAATGGGGTATCGACCAGGCCTTCCTCGAGCACGCCGATCTTGCGCGTATAGAAGCGGTTGAACCGCCGAGCGCTCGCGATCTGGCGGGCGGCGACGGAACGCGGGGCACTGGCGGACATCGGTCTCCTCCTGGGCGGGAGGCCGAGAGATTGGAGCAGATACTTGACGGAGTCAATTATATGGATGGCGTGCTGGTTAACGCCCCAAGCAATCCGGGGCGCGATTGCCAGGATCGGAGCAAGCCACTAAGCTCTTGTTCTGAAGGGTAAATGCATTACGTGCGCATAAGTGCGAAGCGTTAACCCTATGCGACCGTTGAGTTTGTAGAATACAGGCTCCGAGGGGGAGAACGTCCGTCGATGGCCCCGCCTAATTATGAGAGTGTTCGCGTCGTTCTGGCCGAGCCGCAGTCCGAGATGGGCAGCGTGCTGAACGCTGCGTTGTTCTCGCGGGGTCTGCGCGAATTCTCCGTGTGCCGCGATGCCGACGGCCTCAATGAAGCGCTCGACAACCAAACGGTCGACGTCCTGCTCTGCGACATCGAGCTTTCGGGACTGAAGTTCCGCGAGACGATGCAGGCCATCCGACACAACGAGATCGGCAACAATCCCTTCCTGCAGATCATCGCGATGGTCAGCATGTCGGGCCGCGATCAGATCCAGCGCCTGATCGGCGCCGGCGTCGACGATTTGATCCGCAAGCCGATGACGCCCGGCCGCATCGCCGCGCGCTTCGACAACCTGGCCCGGCCGCGCAAGCCGTTCGTGGTGGCCGAGGAATATATCGGCCCCAACCGGCGCAAGGCGCTGCGCCGCGGCGACGGGTTCAGCTTCATCGACGTGCCCAACAGCCTGCGCAACAAGACCATAGACAACATGCACGTCACCCAGATCCGCCACCAGATCGCACGGTCATGGCGTGACGTTTCGGAAAAGCAGGGCAGCTACAAGCAGAACGCGATCAGCACCCTCACCAGCCGCATCATGACGTATTACGACGGACGCGGGACGGAAGAGGATCTGCATCGCGACCTCGGCTATCTGGTGGACAAGACCGAAACCATCATCAATCGCCACCGCAACACCAAAACGTCCCATGTGGCCGAAATCGCCGCCTGCATGACCGGCGTTGCCCGCCGCATCATCGAATCGCCGACCCGGCCGCGCCGGACCGATGTCCGCCTGATGCCGCACCTCTCCTCGGCCACCCGCCAGTCGGCGCTCTCGCCCGACGAGGCGGTCGAGACCGTCCGCGAAATCACCGGACTGATCCGCGACTATCTCGGGGTATAGGCCGTCCCGACAATCGTCTTGAAGGAGTGTGGGGTGGGAATGCCTCACTCGTCGGGCAGCGTGCAGCTCGTCTGCCCCGGACAGATCGCCTTCACCGTGAGCACGACGGCCGCGAGGAAACTCGACGAGGAAATGCGGAGCGGCAGGCCCGTCTTTGGGTCGAGAAACACTTCGAACTTGGCATCGTTCCACCATTTGCGGTGATACGGATTGAACCCGGCGATCGGATGAACGACGCCGACCGCGTCGATCGTGTCGATCTGCTGCTTGAGCAGGCCATGGCGTCCGGGACCGGTGACGGTGACGTCGAGATCGAAACGCCGCCGGCCGTCATAGATCGGCAGGGTGAAGCGCCGGTCGCCCTTCACCGCGCGTTGGCCCATCG
>CAZNZI010000787.1:0-2593 GCA_964577475.1 uncultured Rhodospirillaceae bacterium | reverse complement strand
GATCTTCGGCATGCTGCCGCTGAAAAGCGGGCGCATCGCATTTGCCGGCCGCGACATCACCAGCGCCGCGCCCCGCGCATTGCTCGCCGCCGGCATCTGTTACGTGCCTCAGGGGCGCAACGTCTTCGCCGAGCTTTCGGTGCGCCACAACCTGGAGCTTGGCGGCGCGTCGCTTCCGCCTGGTGCTGCGCTCGACGGCAAAGTCGACGCGGCCCTCGACCGTTTCCCCGTCCTGCGGCGCAAGGCCGATGCCCAGGCGTCGACCTTGAGCGGCGGCGAGCAGAAGATGCTCGAGATCGCCCGGGCCATGATCCTCTCGCCCAAGCTCGTATTGGTCGACGAGCCGTCGATCGGCCTGTCGCCGATCATGGCACGCGAGGTTCTGACCATCCTTCAGGATCTGCGGCAGGCGGGTGTGACGATCCTGCTGATCGAACAGAATGTGAGGAGCGCCCTCGGTATCTCCGATTTCGCCATCGTCATGGAGCAGGGCCGGGTGCGGCTGCAGGATACGGCGCAAGCGGTGCTGGCCAATCCCCAGGTCGGACATCTCTTCCTGGGTGGCGCGGTCTCCGGCTGACCGCGCCATCGCGATGGTGGTATGATTCCGCTCCTTTCAAACGCATGCAGGACCATGTCATGGCGGGCTCGCCGCTGATCCGCGAAACGGTCTACGGCCCCGTCGAGGGCGTCGCGAACGACGGCGTCCAGAGCTGGAAGGGCATTCCCTTCGCCAAGCCGCCGATGGGCTCGCTGCGCTGGAAAGCGCCGGTCGAACCGGACAAGTGGACGGGCACGCTGGCTGCGAAGACCTTCGGTCCGGCCAGCGCACAGAACGGCCGGCTCTACGGCCCCGGCGCCAACAACCGCTATGACGCGACGATCGGCGAAACGCTCAATCAGGCGGTCGGCAGCGAGGACTGCCTCAGCCTGAACATCTGGCGGCCCGAGCATGATGAGCGCGGTTTGCCCGTCATCTATTTCATCTATGGCGGCAGCAACGTTTCCGGTTATACGGCCGATCCGCTCTATGACGGGGCCGCGCTCGCCAAAGCCGCCAATGCGGTGGTGGTGACGGCCAATTACCGCCTCGGCCTTCTTGGCTGGTTCCATATGCCGGCGCTGAAGACCGGCGACGACCCGTTGAGCGACTCCGGCAATTTCGGCACGCTCGATCAGATTCAGGTGCTGAAATTCATCAATCGCAACATCGCGAATTTCGGTGGCGATCCGGGCAATGTGACCCTGATGGGCGAGTCGGCCGGGGCGGTGAACGTCTTCGCGCTGATGACCTCGCCCCTGGTGGTGGACGCACCCGAGCCTCTGTTCCACCGTGCCGTACCCCTGAGCGGCGGGCTTGCGACGGCCGAGGAACTGGCGCCGGACAGCATCCCGACGCTCTTGCCCGACGCCTACAGCCTCGCCCAAAGCGCCAAACTGCTTGCGGGCCTGCTGATCGCCGACGGCAAGGCCACCGATGATGCCGCCGCCGCGGCCCATGCCGAAACGCTCACCCCGGCGCAACTGGCCGACTATATGCGCTCGAAGTCGCCAGCCGAATTGTTCAAGCAGCTGGCGACGAAGCTGATCCCCGCTGGGCTTGGCGGCACGTCGCATATCGCCGACGGGTTGGTCGTCGCCAAGACGCCCGTCCAGGCGATCAAATCCGGGCGCTATCTGAAAGTGCCGGTTCTGGCCGGCAACACGAAGGACGAGGGACGGCTGTTCTTCCATTTCCTGGCCCTGCCGGCCTTCGGCGGCAAGCCGGGGCTGATCATCAGCGATACCGATCGTTTCAAGCTGATGATGAATTACGATCCCGATGCGGCGCCATCCGTGAAACTCGCCGATCTGATCGAGCCCGCCTATCTTCCCGTCGATGCGCCCGGGAGCGGCTATCACGCGCGCATCGGCCTGTTCGGGCTGCGGCTCTTCGAGAACAACCGCGACGCGATGCTCGATGCGCTGAAGGTCAGCCAGTCCAGTGTCTGGCACTACCAGCTCGACTGGGACAAGGAACCGGCGCCCTGGAGCCAGTTCTATGGCGCCGCCCATTGCTTCGACCTGTTCTTCGTCTTCGGCAATTTCGGCCCGTCGCTGTTCGGTAATGTCGTCGGCGGCAAGGCCAACGAGAAGGGCCGGCTTGCGCTCTCGGCGGCAATGATGAAGGCGCTGGCCGCTTTCGCCCGCACCGGCGATCCCAACACGCCCGAACTCGGCGCGGCCTGGCCAACCTGGCCGCGGCGGCTGCATTTCGACGCCAGCCTCACCGACAAACAGATCACGGTGACCTGACCCGTCAGTGCACCGCCGCGTACATGATCTTTTCCTCGGTCGCCTGATCGGGTGTGAACTCCTCGACGATGCGGCCCCGCTGCGAGACAAGGATCCGGTCCGAAATGTTCAGGATCTCCGGCAGATAGGACGAGATCACGATCACCGCCAGCCCATCGTCGGCCAGACGGTTGATCAGCTGGTGGATCTCGGCGATGGCCCCCACGTCGACCCCGCGCGTCGGCTCGTCGAAGATGATTACCTTGGGCTTCTGCGCCAGCGATTTGGCGATCACCACCTTCTGCTGGTTGCCGCCCGA
>CAZNZI010000786.1:0-8463 GCA_964577475.1 uncultured Rhodospirillaceae bacterium | reverse complement strand
GGCGAAGATGCTGCCGGGCGTCGACAGCCGCACCGTGGCCATCAAGAAAGGGGACCGCGTCGCCTGACCGGGCGCGGCCGTACCCGAAGGACGTGCCGCGCCAACCTGTCCGAGTCCGATCGTGCGGAGGTAGGAGTAGATGCCACAGCGACTGAAAGACCAGGTTGCATTGGTCTTCGGTGCCGGTTCGTCGGGACCGGGCTGGGGTAACGGCAAGGCGGCTGCCGTTCAATATGCCCGGGAAGGGGCGAAGGTGGCCGCCGTCGATCTGTCGTCGGCGGCCGCGGAAGAAACCTGCGATATCATCCGGTCCGAGAAGGGCGAGGCCATGGCCCTTGTGGCCGACGTGACGAATGCCGTCGAGGTCGACGCAGCCGTCGCGGCGACCCGGCGCGCCTTCGGCCGTATCGACATCCTGCACAACAATGTCGGCGTGACGGACATGGCAGCTCTGGAGGATGTCGACGCGGAGCGCTGGCGCAAGGTGGTCGACATCAATCTGACCGGCGCTTTCCTGACTTGCAAATCGGTAGTGCCGCACATGGTGGCCCAGGGCGGCGGCGCGATTCTCAACATTTCTTCGATCGCCGCGCAGCTGATCAACGACTTTCCATATTTCTCGTATTATGCGTCGAAGGCCGGCCTCAATCACCTGACTCGCGCAATCGCGATCCAATACGGGCGTCAGGGCATTCGCTGCAATGCCATCATGCCGGGGTTGATCGATACGCCTCTTATCTATCAGCAGATTTCCGACCAATACGAGAGCGCCGAGGAAATGGTGGCCGCCCGGTCTGCGCTGAGCCCGACAGGGTTCATGGGAACGGCTTGGGACGTCGCCCGTGCCGCCGTTTTTTTGGTGTCGAGCGACGCTCGATACATCAACGGCGTCTGCCTTCCGGTCGATGGGGGCTTGAGCTGCCGGTAGGCCGGTCTGGCAGGCACAAAAAATGTTCTGAATTTTGTCATTTTATTTGTCAGAATTTGGAACAAAGACGTATGATGGCAAAGGTTGAAGAGAGCCACTTGAAGCGATCCAACCGACGGGGGAACGAGTGTCGGACGAGATGCAGGGCCTTACCCGCCTGGAGCGATCGGTTCGAGCCAATGACAAGCGCCGCAATGCGCGGGGGCGCACCCGTTCCCCATATCGAAGAAACGGTCTGAGCCCGACGCTCCAAGTCCACGTGGATCGGCGGTATGCAAAACCCGGCAACGACGATGAGGGTTGAGATGTCCGAGCAACCGACCGTGATCGTGACCGGCGGCGCCTCAGGGATCGGATTGGCGGTCGTCAAAGCCATCCTGGACCGCGGCTGGCGCGCGGTCGTCGTCGATCGTGACGCGCGCAATCTTGACCGGTGCAAAGCGGCACTCGCCCGGTCCGACGAGGAAGTCCGCTTTCAGCAGTTGGATGTGGCCGACGAGGCCGCGGTCACCAAGTTTGCCGAGCAGTGCGATGCCGAATTCGGCCCCGTGACAGGGCTCGTCAATTCGGCCGGAATCGGCACCAATGCATTGGCGATGGAAACGACCGCCGACCTGTTTCGCAAGATTCTCGATGTGAACCTGGTAGGCAGTTTCGTGATCTCCCGCGAAGTCGCGCGGCAGATGCGCAAGCGCAGCAGTGGATCGATTGTCAACATCGCTTCGGTGTCCGGAATTCGCGGCAATATCGGGCGCACGGCTTACGGCGCCTCCAAAGGCGGCATGATCACGATGACGAAGATCATGGCAATCGAACTCGCCTCGTCGGGGATCCGAATCAATGCCGTCGCTCCGGGTCCGATCGAAACGCCGCTCTCCGCGGAAATGCACACCGAGCAAACTCGTTCCGACTGGCGAGAAGCGGTTCCGCAACGCCGCTACGGAACGCCGGAGGAGATCGCCGGCGGCGTTATGTTTCTTCTCGACAACGCGCAGTCGAGTTTCGTGACGGGACAGACGATCTGCGTAGATGGTGGATTTACGGCGGCTGGCTTGATGGGTAGATCGGCGTCGGCGGCACAGGTATAGGCCGCACCTAAACGACGACGAGAGGCCAAATCAGGCTTGAGTAGGATCGCGCGACCAGAGGGCGGGTTCATGGCAAGCGAAGCGGAAGAGGCGCTTTTTCGGGACGACGGGATGGGGACGCTGCCGCGACCCATTGCTTCGTCGCACCGTCCGAACCGCTATCGGCGCGGGAGCCGCCACAATGTCTAGCTTCGCCAAGCCGCGCGATTCCGTCTTCTCGGGGGCCGGCGCAAATCTTCTCGATCGGCCGCATTCGGGAAGCGCTATCGCATTCAACGCGCCGACACACCGAAAGGACGCCGAACCGGTGACGGACGCTGCAACACTATGTCCGTTGACTTCGGATTCTGAGGCAGTTCGTCGGCAGACGGCCGCCATCCTCGAGAGCCCGGCATTCATGCGTGCGCCGAGGATGCAGCGGTTCCTTTCCTTTGTGGTCGAGGAGACCCTGGCTGGCCGATCCGCGTTGCTCAAGGAATATACGATTGCCGTTTGTGTGTTCGACAAGCCCGACGATTTCGACCAGCGTGCATGTCCGATCGTTCGTGTCGAGGCGCGTCGACTGCGCAAACTGCTGACGCAATTTTACATCGACAGCGGTCCGCGTGATCGGTTGGTCATCGAGATTCCTCGAGGCTCTTATGTACCGATGATCCTCGCTTCTCGTGAGAGGAATTCCTGCTCGACTCCGGGCGAGGGAAGGGGGCGGACCGAAGCCGAAAGCGAGTTGACCGGCAAATGGTCCAGGGCGACCCAGAATTCATGGCACGTTACCGTCATGTCATGTGCATTGGGGGATGAAGGATTTTCTTTCCGCGATGCGGCGTTCGATGACGCCATCGAGTACTTGTCCGTATTCCATCGGCAGTGTGCGGCGATCGCGACTCAGCATGGCGGGACCGTTGTCGGCGTGGCCATCGATCGGGTCACCGTCTATTTCGGATGGCCGCACGCTTTATCGGACGACGCCGAGCGGGCGCTCAAGGCGTCGATGGAGATCGTCGCATCGCTCCAGGAGTTGTCTTGCGATTCTTTGAGCGTGCGCATTGGCGTGGCAACCGGGAGGGCCGCGTCGGCCGACGCGGTATCGTCCCATCCGGAGCCGATGCCTGGAGCGACTCTCCCGCCCGGTCTCGCTGAAGACGCATCCAATTCAGCTGCGCGCATCCTGCGGCGGACACCTGCGAATGGTATTTCCGTCGACGAGGCGACTCGCAAACGTGTCGGCGCCTTGTTTGATTTGGTCAATATCGGTCGGTCGGAAACCGCTCAGGAGCCGTCACATTTGTGGCGGTTGATTCCCTCGCCGGCCGCCGCTCCCTAAGAGTCGGCCTCGTCGTGTGACTGGAGTGAACGATAAGAAATGGGCGTCCGCGCCGAACCCGGATAGTCCTGTCTCCGCTTCAAGGCGCCCTCCGGAAGGAGAGGCTGGCCGTCACGCGTTGATAACGTGATAAGGCGGGTCGTGAAGCGGGCATTCGTCCGCTCAAAAATTTTCGCCTCGCACGAGCGGTGTGCCGAAGGCTGCTGAAATCAGAATGCGCAAAAACGCGCCGCACCTTTTTTGCGAGTGCGAGCCGCAAACGATTGTTGTCCGTGCCGGCGATAATAGTTTCAATGTCTAACCGTATGATCCTTCGTTGCCTTCTCGGTGGGTGCGTAAACTGGACATTAGCGATGGTTGGTTGAGTTGCGGATGTCTTCAACCGGGCGTCGCCGAGCTGCACAAACCTAACGGAGGCGCTGCTATGAATCTTGATCGTAGAACCCTACTCAAAGGCGCCTCAGGTTTGGCGGCGTCGGTTGTTGCTTCTGATTTCGCATTGACGCAGAAGGCGGTTGCCAAGGACGATGAGATCGTCATTGCGACGATCTTTGATCAGTCGGGCGGGTTGGAAGTGTACGGCACGCCGATGAACATGACGGCCCAGTTGGCCGTGGACGAAATCAACGAAGCCGGCGGCCTTCTCGGCAAGAAGGTGCGGATGGTCGTTTACGATCCGCAGTCCAACATGAATCAGTATGCACAGTTCGCTCAGGCCGCGGCGCTCAAGGAAAAGGTTGCGATCGTCCAGGGCGGCATCACCAGCGCATCGCGCGAAGTCATGCGGCCGATCCTCGACCGCTACAAGACGCTGCTGTGGTACAGCGTGCACTATGAAGGCGGCGTCTGCGACATGAACACGATGGTCAGCGGCTCATCCGCTTTCCAGCAGACCATTCCAATCACCGAGTACGGACTCAAGACGTTCGGCAAGAAGGTCTACTACATCGGCGCCGACTACAATGCGCCGCAGATCGTCGGCGATTGGGTGCACAAATATACCAAGGATCATGGCGGTGAATTCCTCGCCAAGGATCTGTTCCCGCTCGACGTTACCGAATTCGGTCCTGCCATCAGCAAGATTCAGGCGGCTAAGCCGGACTATCTCTGGACCTGCCTGGTCGGCGGCGCACATATCAGCTTCTACCGCCAGTGGGCTGCCGCGGGCATGCTGTCGAAGATTCCGCAGTGCAGCCTGACCTTCGGATCAGGCAACGAGCACATCGCGCTCCAGCCGTCCGAATCCGAGGGCATCATCTCCGGCAAGAACTACTACCAGGAGCTCGACACGCCGGAGAACAAGAAGTTCGTGGCCGCCTTCCAGAAGAAATTCGGCAAGGACGCGCCTTATGTCAATACGATCGCCGTCGGCGGCTATATCGGCACCATGATGTGGGCCGAGGCGGTCAAGATGGCGAAGAGCATCGACCGCGACAAAGTTCTCGCCGCGCTTCGTTCGCCTCTGGCCTGGAAAGGGCCTTCGGGCTTGATGACCGTCGATCCTGCGAGCAACCATTGCATTCAGGACGTGCATCTTGCCAAGGTAAAGAATGGCAAGTTCGAAGTGTTCCAGTCGATCTCCCAGCTTCGGCCGGATGACGTTGCCGACCGCTGCAATCTGGTCAAGAATCCCAAGACGGCAGAGCAATTCACACCGGTTCTCTAGGCGTCGCGATTGCGATGAACGGGACAGTTCACTAGAACAAGATATGGATCTAACACTCGTCATCGTCGTTCAGGTTCTCTACGGCGTCGCCAGCCTAGCCCTTGCGGGACTCGGGCTGGCGATCATTTTCGGCATGATGCGCGTCATCAATTTCGCCCATGGCGAATTGATGATGATCGGCGGATATTCAGTCGTTGTGGCGACGCGCTCCGGCGTCAATGTATGGGTCGCGATGCTGATCGTCGCGCCTATCGTTTCCGGGATTGTCGGCCTGGTCTTCGAGCGCATTCTGATTCGGTTCCTCTACGGCCGCATGATCGATACGCTGATCGCCACCTGGGGTCTCAGCCTGTTTCTGATCGGCATCTGCACTACGATCTTCGGCAATGTCACGACCGGTGTTAAGGCGCCGTTGGGCAACTTCTCGGTCGGGCCTTACAACATCTCGGATTACACGGTGGTGATCGTGCTGATCACGATCGTTCTTTATCTGCTCGTCTTTGCGACCTTTCGTGGCACGAGGCTGGGACTGGTCGCGCGGGCGACTCTATCCAATCCGGGGCAGGCCTCGGCGCTGGGTATCAGTCCGCCTAAGGTTTACATGCTCACCTTCAGCATCGGCGCTGCGCTCACCGGCCTGGCCGGCGGGCTGCTCGCGCCGATGAATATCGTGATGCCGACGATCGGCATCGCCTATATCGGCAAGGCGTTCATCACCGTCATCAGCGGTGGAACGGCGGCCATCGTCGGAACGGCAACGGCCTCGTCGATATTCGGCACCCTGAGCCAACTGGTCACCTTCAAGACGACGCCCGTTCTCGGGCAGGTCGCGTTGCTGATCGCCGCGATCATCCTGCTGCGCATTCTTCCGCGCGGCATAACAGACCGGTTCTTCAGGAGGACCATATGAGTCGGTCCTTCGACTGGAGCCGTCACGGTATTTATGTGGTCGTCGGCGTACTGGTCGCCTTCCTGATCGTGGCGCCCCTGGTGGTGGATCTCTTCGCCCTGCTGCAAATGACCTTCTTTGCCGGGATGGTCATTTTCGCGCTGAGCATGGGCTTCGTCTGGGGCTCCGCCGGCATCATGTGCTTCGGACAGTCGGCGTTCTTCGGACTCGGCGCCTATGCCTATGCGATAGCGATTTCCAATTTCGGCGAAAGTACGGTGCCATTCCTGCTATCGATCGGCTTGCCTGCAGCGTTCGCGGCCTTCCTCGGCTACTTCATGTTCTACGGACGATTGAGCGACGTCTATGTCGCGGTGATAACGCTTGCCACCACCCTCGCGCTCTACTATTTCATCAACAGCACCTCGGAAGAGGTCTACCACATCGGCAACGCGCGCTTGATGGGGTTCAACGGCATTTCAGGCATCCCCCCTCTCAACTGGCCAGGCGATTCCAGCGATGCGTTGTCGCCGGACCAGATATTCTATTTCTCGTTCGGGATGGTGATCCTGGTCTATCTCGGCCTGCACCTGCTTCTGCGCTCCAAATTCGGGCGTGTGACGGTGGCGATCCGGGAGCACGAATTGCGCGCTGAGCTTCTGGGGTACGACGTTCGTCTCTATAAGCTGCTCGCATTCGTTGTCGGCGGAGCCATTGCCGGCCTGGCGGGTTGCCTGTCGATCAACTACACCGGCTTCATCAGCCCGAACACCTTCAACTTGGCTGCCGCCGCACAGCCGATCATGTGGGTTCTGGTCGGCGGCATAGGCACTCTGGCGGGCCCCATGATCGGCTGCGTCGTCCTGTTGCTGGTGACCTTCGCGCTCGGCACCACGCAGACCTTGAATACCTATCTGGTCTACGGGCTGATCGTCATGGTCTTCGTTCTGGTCATTCCCCAAGGGATCCTGCCGACGATCCGGGACTGGCGCGACCACGCCAATCGTTACTCCCGTGGGTTCGGCGATATGGTCCTTGCGGTTGCCCGGCTGTTTTCGGCGAACGGAAGCGGGCGGCTTTACCGGCTCGGATATGCCATGCGCGAAACCGGCTCGTCGGTGGGTGGCGATGAGAGTCCGTCCTCGGGACACAAATGATGCCGAGTGAGAGGGCGACCATTCCCGCCGGCAAGGCACCGATCCTCGAGTGTCGCAATCTTTCGATGCGCTTCGGCGGCGTTGCTGCTCTCGACGATGTCAGCTTCTCGATGGCGGAAGGCGAGTTGCGCTGCCTGATCGGCCCCAATGGCGCCGGCAAGAGCACCTTCTTCAAATGCCTCACGCGACAATACGAGGCGACCACGGGCCAGATGTTCTTCCGCGGCCAGGAAATCACCAACCACAGCACCTTCCAGATCGCCCAATACGGGATTGGCATCAAAACGCAGGTGCCGAGTCTCTTTAACGGGCTGACCGTCGCCGAAAACATATGGCTGGCCGCGCGGAGGCATAATCCGTTCAAAGCCGCTAATCGCATCGTCGAGGAGGTGTTGGAACGTCTGTCGCTCTCGGACAAGAGGAAAAAGCTCGTCGGACGGCTGGCCCATGGTGACCGGCAGAGGGTCGAGCTGGCCATCGTCTTGAGTGGCGATCCGGTTCTTGTGTTGCTCGACGAGCCGACGGCGGGTATGTCCCATGAAGAGGTTGCCCGCACGGCCGAACTCATTCGCGAGATCAATCGCACGGCAGCGCTCATTGTGGTCGAGCACGACTTGCAGTTCATCAAATCGATCGCTCAGAAGGTGACCGTATTTCATCAGGGACGAATCCTGATCGAGGATACGATGACCAACCTTCTCAATAATCAGCAGGTGCAGGACATCTATCTCGGCAAGGGATTGGCATAGGCCATGCTGTCCGTAAAAGCCCTCAAGACCGCCTATGAGAGAATCCCGGTTCTGCACGGTGTCGATATGGAGGTGCGGCCGGGCGAGATTCTTGGAATCCTCGGGCACAACGGAATGGGCAAGACGACGTTGCTCAAGACGTTGATCGGGCTGCTGCAGCCGACGAGCGGAGCGATCCGTTTCGATGGCGTTGACGTGACCAACCTTCCGCCCTATGAGCGCAGCCATCTCGGTATCGGCTACGTCCCGCAGGGGCGCGACATTTTTCCGAATCTTTCGGTGCGCGACAACCTGCGCGTCCCGTTCTTCGTTCGCAAGGTCGATGAGAACCGCGTTCTGGAAGAAATTTTAGAGGAATTCCCGAGGCTGAAGCCGATTCTCAACCGGCAGGGCCGCGTGCTCTCAGGTGGCGAGCAACAGATATTGGCGCTGGCCCGGTGTCTGTGCGCCGCGCCCAAGCTCATTCTCCTGGATGAGCCCACCGAGGGCATACAGCCGTCGATCCGGGAAGAGATCGTCGCGGTGCTCAAATTGTTGCGCGAACGGCGCAACCTGACCATCGTTCTCGTAGAACAGAATCTGGAATTCATCGCCGCCTTGTCGCAGCGCGTCTACATCATGCAGCGCGGGCGGTTCACCAACGAAGTGTCGCCCTCGCAGCT
>CAZNZI010000785.1:0-2236 GCA_964577475.1 uncultured Rhodospirillaceae bacterium | reverse complement strand
GGCAGGTGTCACAGGTTCAATCCCTGTCGCGCCCACCATCGATTTCCAGACCCATCCGCGTGATGGCATAGAATAGTCCCATGAGCCCCCTCGATCACGCGGCCGCTGCGACCGCTCCTACCTTTGCCCGGGCCGAACTCATGACCTTCTCGCCGCGGCGAGTCTATGGCCTCGTGCTCCGCCATCTCTATCTGCTGCGCGGATCGTGGACGCGGATCGCCGAGCTGATCTACTGGCCCATGATCAATGTGGTGATGTGGGGCTTCTTCAGCCGCTTCTTCGTCAATCACTCGGAATGGGTCGCCCAGGCGGCGGGTGTGCTGATCGGCGCGGCGCTGCTGTGGGATGTGCTCTTCCGCAGCAATCTCGGTCTCTCGGTCTCGTTCTTGGAAGAGATCTGGTCGCGCAATCTTGGCCATCTCGCGGTCAGCCCGCTGACCTCGGTGGAACTCGCGGCCGCGCTGCTCTCCATGAGCCTGATCCGCACCATCGCCGGCATGCTGCCCTCGGCGATCGGCGCGCTGCTGCTTTACCACTTCAACGTGTTCGATCTTGGCTTGCCGCTCCTGGCCTTTTTCGTGAACCTGATCATCACCGGCTGGGCCTTTGGTCTCGGCGTATCGGCGCTGGTGCTGCGCTACGGCCAGGGCGCGGAAAGCCTGGCCTGGGTGATCATCGTCGCGATTGCCCCGTTTTGCGGCATCTACTATCCGGTCTCGACGTTGCCGGAGTGGCTGCAGCCGGTCTCCTGGGCGCTGCCGCCGTCCCATGTGTTCGAGGGGATGCGCGCCGTCGCTTTCGGCGGAACCTTTCCCCTGCACGAACTCGCGATCACCATCGGGCTCAACCTGGTCTACCTCGCCATCGGCGCGGGCCTGTTCATCTGGGTGAACCACATTGCCCGCGTCCGCGGCCTGTTCATCGGGATGGGCGAGTAGGGCGATTCGTGCCGTTGCCCATGCTTCGAGACGCAGCTTCTGGCTGCTCCTCAGCATGAGGACTAATTTGAGAACCTCATCCTGAGGAGGGCGAAGCCCGTCTCGAAGGTCGGAGGCATTGCCTCCGAGCCGTTTCCCTAAGTCCCCTTCACGCTGACCGAGCTGCTCAGATTGGCCGCGGCATCGAGCGCGCGGGCCGAATAGACCATCGCGGCGCCCGTATTCACCATGGCGGCCACACCCAGCGCCTCGGCCATTTCTTCCTCCGTCGCGCCCGCTTTCTTGGCGCCGGCCACATGGGCCGAGATACAGCCGTCACAGCGCAAAGTGATCGCCACGGCCATGGCGATCAACTCATGGGTTTTGCGGTCGAGCTTGCCCGGTTTCACTGCCAACTGACCCATGGCGCGATAGCCGGCCATCATGTCCGGGTTGAGCTCGGCCAGGTGCTTGGTGGTGGCGATCAGCTGGTCGCGATAGGCATTCCAATCCATCATCATGGCTTCATCTCCCCAGAGTTGATTAGGCCCCGAACGGACCCCACATGGTCTCCTGCCCATTATGCGCCAAACTGTGACGAGGGGCGATTTACAGAGCCGAACCTGACTGTTACAGTCCGCCCGCCTCGACAGGGGCACGCATCCAGTATTCGAGCACGCGAGCCGCCCATCGCATGAAAATCCTCGCCTGCAATTCCAACCGTCCGCTTGCCGAATCCATTGCCACCCGTCTGAGCCTGAAGCTCACGACCGCGAATATCCGGCGCTTCTCCGACATGGAAGTGTTCGTCGAGATTCTCGAAAACGTGCGCGGCGAAGACGTGTTCGTGGTGCAGTCCACCAGCTATCCCGCCAACGACATGCTGATGGAACTGCTGGTGACGCTCGATGCGCTCAAGCGCAGTTCGGCGCGGCGCATCACCGCGGTGATCCCCTATTTCGGCTATGCCCGCCAGGACCGGAAGACCGGTTCGCGCACGCCGATCTCGGCCAAGCTGGTCGCCAACCTGATCACCACCGCCGGCGCCGATCGCGTCGTCACGCTCGATCTCCACTCCGGCCAGATCCAGGGCTTCTTCGACATTCCGCTCGATAATCTGTTCGCGGCGCCCGTCTTCACCCATGACATCGAAGCGCGGCTCAATGGCGAGAAGCCGATGATCGTATCGCCCGATGTCGGCGGCGTGGTGCGCGCGCGTTATGTGGCCAAGCGCCTCGACGCCGATCTCGCCATCATCGACAAGCGCCGCGAGAAGGCGGGCGTGTCGGAGGTGATGAACATCATCGGCGAAGTGGCCG
>CAZNZI010000784.1:0-4239 GCA_964577475.1 uncultured Rhodospirillaceae bacterium | reverse complement strand
CAAGGCCTTCGCGCAAGGCCATCCGCAGATCGGCGAGTCCGATCTTTCGCACCACCGGTGCCGGCGCATGAACCGTCTCGGAGACATGGCGCATCGCATCGCCCACGTCACCGATGGCGGAGAAGACGTGCCCCGCCTGCGAAATCGTCCATGCCATCGGGTCTCTGATCGTTCTTGTTGCCATTGGCGTTCCTCCCAAAGGGCTGAGTGGAAAAAGCCGTGACGCATGAGCCTCGTTGGGCTCCAAGAACCGGCGAAAGCATTCACTGCCACGCCGTATATGAAGCGGAATATACCATTTCAGTGTGCATTTTTCAATTTGGCCGGAAAGCGCTAGAGTGCGCTGCAACCAGACTCGGATGACCCGGCGTCCCCTTCCCTGCTATCCTCCCGCCATGCCCCTGTTCCGCATTTCCACCTACACCAACCCCACGAAATTCATGCGCTGGTCGGGCGCGCTGCTGCCCTTCCTGGCTGCCGTCACCGTCACGCTGCTGGCGGTCGGGCTCTATCTCGCGCTGATCGGCTCGCCAGCCGATTACCAGCAAGGCGAGGCGGTGCGCATGATGTACGTGCATGTGCCCGCCGCCTGGATGGCGAGCTTCGTCTATGTCGTGCTGGCGGTGGCGTCGGCCGTCGCGCTGATCTGGCGCGACCCGCTGGCCGATATCGCGGCGCAGGCCGCAGCGCCCTTGGGCGCGGGCTTCACCTTCGTCTGCCTGGTGGCGGGATCGCTCTGGGGCAAGCCGATGTGGGGCACCTGGTGGGTGTGGGATGCGCGCCTCACCTCTGTGCTGGTGCTGTTCTTCCTTTATCTCGGCTATATCGCCCTGGTGAACGCCTTCGATGATCCGCAGCGCGGCGCGCGGGCGGGCGCGATCCTGGCGCTGGTGGGCGCGGTGGATCTGCCGATCATCAAATTCTCGGTGGAATGGTGGAACACGCTGCACCAGCCCGCCAGCGTGCTGCGCATGAACGGACCGACCATGTCGGGCTCGATGCTGTTGCCGCTGCTGATCATGAGCATCGCCTTCACGCTGCTGTTCGTCACCCTGTTGCTGGTGAAGATGCGCACGGCGCTGATGGCGGCCAAGCTGCGCGCGCTCAAAATGGCCGAGATCGCGCGCGACGACCGCGCGAGCGCCGACGCAACGACCGGCACGCTGGGGACTGTTTCACGATGAGTGGCGCACGATGAGCGATTTGGGTTCGTTCCTGGCGATGGGCGGCTATGCCGGCTATGTCTGGCCGGCTTACGGGGTGGCTGCGCTGGTGCTGATCGGTATGGCGGTGCAGAGCCTGGGGAATTACCGCCGCACCAAGGCCGCGTTGGAGACGGCGCAGCGGAATAAAACGGAGCGGCGCTAGGTCAGGACGATTGGGCTAAGTGCGTCACCCCCGCGCCGCGCGTTAACTTTGGTTAGCCTGCGGAGCAGGATCGGGGGTCTATCTGCTGTATGGACTCCCGCCTTTGCGGGAATGACGGGCACAATCTTTGGGGGGCTTCGGATGTGCGCTCGCTTTGGCATGGCCGCGGTCATGACCGCCTTGATCGCCACGCCCGCCCTGGCGGATCAGAGCAGTTTTCCCATCGACTTCCAGACCTGCCTCGGCGCCCAGACGCAGATTGCGGGAATGCTGCGCATGCCGATGGCCCTCACCGTCAACACCACCGACCGGCGTGATTTCTCGATCGCCACCACGGGCGGCACCGTCATCGTCAGTTGCGACCGGCTGAGGGGTGTCTTGACGGTGATCACGCCGCCGGGCGTCAGTATCGATCCTTATATCAACGGCGGCGGGAACTCGTAGCGGCGATCAGCCGGCGTCCGACGCGGCGCTCTCGCGCTCGCGCTGGCCGACGCGGACCAGCATGTCGTCGCGGCTGCGCGAAAGGTGATGGTCGAGCGCCCGCAGCGCCTCGTCGCGCTTGCCGATGTCCAGGGCCGAGAGCAATTCCTCGTGCTCACGCACGGTCGGATGCATGGTGTAGTCGGTCGGCGAATAGACCAGCACCGTATGGGTCTGCTGCATGATCTTCGTGTGCCACTCGCCGATGAAGCTGTTGCCACCGAGCGCCACCAGCCGCGCGTGGAATTCGCGGTCGAGCGCGAGCGCATTGCGCAGCCCGTCCTCGGTGCGTTTCCCGATCTGCGTCCCATGATCGGCGAGGATGCGGCGCAACTCGGCGATCGTGCCCGCGTCGAATTTGTCCGCAGCCAGCGCCGTGCGCAGCGCGTTCAGCTCGATCAGTGTCCGCGCTTCGTAGAGCTCACGGACGTCGGCCGCGGTGAACTGCCGCACCACCGCACCCCGGCGCGAGGGCGCATCCACCAGCCCGTCGGCGGCGAGGCGCACCAGGGCTTCCTTCACCGGCGTCTGGCTGATGGCCATCGACTCGGCCAGGTCCTCGGGCAGCAGGCGGCTACCCGAGGGCAACTGCCCCGAGACGATCTGGGCGCGCAGCTCCAGGTAGACCTGATGCGCCAATGGGATTCGGACCAATCCGCTCATGCTGCAGGGAACCATAAGGCGGGAGCGGCGCTCAACTCGAAAATAGAAAATTTTCTATTTTCATGGATTGCGGCGGCCAGACCGCCCGGCTAACGTTGCGTTCGGGGAGGCCTGACCGTCAAAAGACGAGGGCCCTGAAAAGCACGACCCGGCGCGGCGCCCTCGCCCGCCGATAAATTGTTTTCACCTCGCCGGAGACCCGCCTCACACACGCACACCCGATCCAGCCCGACTCCGGTCAGCAAAAAATCCAAAACCAGGCCAAACACCAGGGAGGAGACCACGATGTCGAAGCAGACACTGAAATACGGGATCGCGATGGCCGCGATTCTCGGCACGGCGATCGCCGGCGGCATGACCGCCGGCAGCGTACGCGCCGCCGACGGCCCGAAGGTCGCCGTCGATCTCACCACGCTCACCTCGCCCTTCTGGACGTCCTACAACAAGTACATCGAAGCCGAAGCGAAGAAGCAGGGCATCAACCTGCTGACGCCGTTCAACTCGGAATTCGACACGACCAAGCAGATCACCGGCGTGAAGAACGCGATCTCGCTGGGTGCGCAGGGCCTGATCTTCTCGCCCTTCGAATCCGCCGCCGCCGGCACGATCCTGAAGGCCGCCGAAGCCGCGAAGGTGCATGTGGTGGCCGTCGACGTGGCGCCGACCACTGGCCCACTCGCCATCGTCGTGCGCGCCAACAACGTCGCTTATGGTGAGAAGGCCTGCAAATACATCGGCGAGCATGTGAAGGAAGGTCCGGTGGTCCAGATCATGGGCGACCAGGCTTCGATCAACGGCCGCGACCGCGGCAACGGCTTCCGCGACTGCATCAAGCAGTACAAGGGCATCAAGGAACTCGAAATCCCGACCAAGGCATGGTCGGGCGAAGATGCCGCCGCCGGTCTCGACGCGATCCTGAACTCGACGCCCGACCTGAAGGCGATCTACATGCATGCGGGCGGCGTGTTCCTGGCACCGACGCTGCAGACCCTGAAGCGCAAGGGCATGCTGCATCCCGCTGGCGATCCGAAGCACATCATCATCGTCAGCAATGACGGCATCCCGCAGGAATACGACGCGATTCGCAAAGGTGAGGCGGACGCCACCGTGTCGCAGCCGGCCGATCTGTATGCCAAATACGGCCTGCAGTATCTGAAGGAAGCGATCGGCGGCAAGAAGTTCGCCGTGGGCGCCACGGATCACGACAGCAAGATCGTCGAGGACGCGCCCGGCGTGCTCGAAGATCAGCTCGCCGCGCCGCTGGTCACCAAGGAGAACGTCGACGACAAGAACCTGTGGGGCAACAACCTCTGAGTTGAGGTCCCTTTAGGTAAAACCAATCTGATGAGCGAAGACTCTCATCAGGCGCAAGAGACGCCGCCCGCTATCCCAATCGTGGAAGCGATCGGCGTCTCGAAGCGCTATGGCGCGACGACGGCGCTGAAGGACGCACGCATCCGCGTCTTCGCCGGCGAGTCGCATGCACTGGTCGGCCGCAACGGTGCCGGCAAATCGACACTGGTCGGCATCCTGACCGGCCTGCGCGCGCCCGATACGGGCGAAGTCCGTTTCTCAGGCGAGCCTGCGCCGCCGGTTTCCGACCGCGAGGCCTGGCGCAAGCGCGTCGCCTGCGTCTATCAGCATTCGACGATCATCCCCGACCTGACGGTCGCGGAGAACCTGTTCATCAACCGCCAGCCGACCGAGCGCGGCCTGATCAGTTGG
>CAZNZI010000783.1:0-12775 GCA_964577475.1 uncultured Rhodospirillaceae bacterium | reverse complement strand
CGCTGACTACGATGAAATCGTCGAGCCCACGGCCCATGCCGAACCAATGTTCGGCCAGGGTGACCAGGTTGACATCGCTGTCGACCGAGGCATCGATCCCCAGCCGCGTCTTCAGCTCGGCCGCGAAGGGTACATCGCGCTCGCGGAAGATCGGACTTTGCCGGCAAACACCGGCGGCACGCTCCACCACGCCCGGCAGGCCGACGCAGACGCCGTTGATCTTCTCCATCGCGAGGCCCGCATCCGCGATACAACGGCGCACGCCGTCTTCGACCAGGTCGGCGATCACCGACACCGGCTGCCGGTCGATGCGGATCGGCAAGGTCAGAGTCTGGAGCACGTCAGCACGGAAATTGGTGGTGGCCACCGTGATCTGATCGGCGGCCAGTTTGACGCCCACGACATAGGCGGCGCCCGGGTTGAGCTCCAGCATCACCCGCGGACGGCCACGTCCCGCGGCGTCCTTGGCATCCCGTACCGAATCGATCGCGCGCGGCACGATCAGCCCATCATCGATCAGCGCCGCTGTGATTGCCGAGACGGTGGTCGGGCTGAGATCGGTCCGCTCGGAAATCTCCACCCGGGCGATCGGACCAAAGCGGCGGATCGCGTCCATGACATGGAAGCGATTGATGGCCCGCATCAGTTCTGGGTCTGCTGTCTTCATTGATTCAGTGCGCCGCGCCGAAGGGCAGGAATTTATTCCGGGTGAAGGAGTTATTTTCGTTTGGTGGGGGTGCTGTCAACGTCAAACTCTCCGTTTCAATAGGAAAAACGCCAAATTGCTTGACTCCCCTCAATGGGTTGGACAGATTTAATACGCATCTCACAAAAAATAGCGCGGCCAAGCTGCGCTGAAAAGCCGTATCAGGGAGGGCTCAATGAAATTCAAAGCCATCATCGGCGCGGCCTTGGGTGCCGCGCTCTTGTCGTCGACCGCCATGGCCGACACCACGGTCCATGTTCTGCATCTGCAAGATGTCGGCCCGATCGTCGATCTGTGGACGCAGATCGTGAAGGATTACAACGCCGCCAATCCCGGCTCCAAGGTCGAGCTGCAATATCTCGAAAACGAAGCGTTGAAGGCCAAGCTGCCGACGCTGCTGCAATCCAACGATCGCCCCGACCTGTTCCATAGCTGGGGTGGCGGCGTGATGCGCGCGCAAATCGCGGCCGGCTTCGTCGGCGACATGACCGCCGACTCCGCCGATCTCGAAAAGGAACTGTCGCCGGGCGCCGCCAATGCCTTCAAGGTGGACGGCAAAGTGGTCGGCGCGCCGTTCGACGTGAGCGGCGTCTCGTTCTTCTACAACAAGGCCCTGTTCGCCAAGGCGGGCGTGAAGGCCGAAGACATCAAGTCCTGGGATGACTTCCTGGGGGCCGTGAAGAAGCTGAAGGCGGCCGGCATCACGCCGATCATCTGCGGCGGCGGCGACAAGTGGCCGATGCATTTCTACTGGTCCTATCTCGTGCTGCGTGCCGGCGGCGGCAACATCCTGGCCGACGCCAGCGCGGGCAAGGACGGCGGCTTCAAGGGCCCGGCTTTCGTCGAGGCCGGCAAGAAGCTGAAGGAACTGGCCGCACTCAACCCGTTCCAGGACGGCTACCTCGGCACCACCTGGCCGCAGGCGGCCGGACTCTGGGGCGACGGCAAGGGCGCGATCCAACTGATGGGCAACTGGATCCTGGGCGCCCAGGGACAGAATGCCGCCGACAAGAAGGGCCAGCCGACCGAAAATATCGGCGTCTTCCAGTTCCCGAGCCTGCCCGGCAGCAAGGCCGACGCCAATGTCACCCTCGGCGGCGTCGACGGATTCCTGATCTCCAAGAGCGCACCGGTCAAGGATAGCGTCAAGTTCCTGACCTTCTTCTCGCAGACGAAGTATCAGAAGATCGCCGCCGAGAAGGGCATGTACATTCCCGCCGCAGCGGGCACGGCCGACGCGATCACCAATCCGGTGCTGAAGGAAGTGGCGAATGCGATCGCTCACTCGAGCAAGCATCAGCTCTTCTTCGACCAGGATCTCGGTCCGTCGGTGGGCCGTGTGGTGAATGATGCGTCGGTGGCGATCGCCGCCGGTGAAATGTCGCCCGAAGACGGTGCCGCCGCCGTCCAGAAGGCTTGGGACGAGAAATAAATTCTCGCTACGTCGAACGAGGCCCCGGAGTCCCCCGGGGTCTCGTTTCCTTTTCCAGTTCCGGCCCTTTTCCGGTTCCAGCTAGTGTTCTCGCATGGCTAACGGGATAAGCATGGCGGTGCGCGCCAGTCCGTTGCGGCGTAGCGGTCTCGTCACCGCCGCGATCATGCTGCCGCCCGCGCTGCTCCTGTTCACCGTTTTCGTCATGCTGCCGATCGGCGAGGCGGCCTGGTACAGCGTCTTCAACTGGGACGGCTTCGGCGTGCCGACGCGCTTCATCGGCATCGCCAACTATCTTTCGTTGTTCACCCAGGCGGCATTCGGCCGCGCGGTGATCAACAACCTGCTGATCATCGCGCTCACCTTGGCACTCCAACTGCCCCTCGCCCTGGGGATGGCGCTCTTGCTGTCGCGCCGGCAGGTCGGCACGGTCACGTTCCGGCTGATTTTCTTCCTGCCCTATATCCTGGCCGATGTCGCCGCCGGTTTGATCTGGCGCTTCGTCTTCGACGGCAATTACGGCCTCGTCTCAGGCATCACCCAGGCGCTCGGCTGGGGTCCATACTTCCTGCTGACCGACCGCACCTGGGCCTTCGCCGGCGTACTGATGGTGATCCTCTGGAAGTATTTCGGCTTCCATATGATGCTCTACATCGCCGGCATCCAGACGATCGATCGCGACCTCTACGAAGCGGCCGAGATCGACGGCGCCTCCACATGGCAGCGCTTCCGCCATATTACCCTGCCGCAGCTCGCCCCGATGATCCGCCTCTCGATCTTTTTCGGCGTCATCGGCTCGCTGCAGTTCTTCGACGTGATCGTACCGCTGACCGCCGGCGGGCCGTTGAACTCGACCAACACGCTGGTCTCGTTCCTCTACTATTTCGGCATGACGCGGATGCGGATCGGCTTCGGTTCCGCGGTGGGCGTGGTGCTGTTCGTCATCTGCGTCACCTTCGCCTTCGGCTATCGCCGGTTGTTCATGCGCCATGACTGACCGCACCCACAACGAACGCTATTACGGTTCGCTCTTCCCTCTGTTCCGGATAGCCGTGCTGCTGATCGTGGCCGGCATCGTGCTGGTCCCGCTCCTCACCACCGTGATCGGCGGATTCAAGGAACTCGGCGAGTTGCGCACCAATCCGTTCGGCCTGCCGAAGGTTTGGCTGTGGGATCACTATTGGAAAATCCTGAGCAGCCACCGCTATTGGATGTTGCTCTGGAATTCGCTCTTCATCGGCGTCCTGACGGTGGCGCTGACGCTGGTCTGCGCGTCGATGGCGGCTTTTGCTTTTGCACAGGTCCACTTCTTCGGCCAGCGCTATCTGCTGAACTACATGCTGCTCGGGCTGCTGTTTCCAGCTGCCACCGCGATCCTGCCGCTGTTCATCAAGGTGCGCGATCTCGGCCTGCTCAACACGGCCTGGGGCGTGATCCTGCCGCAGGCCGCGTTTTCGCTGGGTATGAGCATCCTGCTGCTGCGCAATGCGTTCAAGCAGCTGCCAACCGAATTGCTCGATGCCGCCCTGGTCGATGGCTGCGGCTATCTCCGCTACTTCCTGTACATCACTCTGCCGTTGTCGCGGCCGATCCTTTCGACCGTCGGCATCATCGCCTTCGTGGCGAGTTGGAACAATTTCCTGCTGCCGCTGATCATGCTCAACAGCGATGCGAAGTACCCATGGCCGTTGGGCATGATGGTCTATCAGGGCGAGTACATGACCGATTGGACGCTCGTCCTGAGCTTCATCACGCTGACGATTCTGCCCGCCATCATCATGTTCCTGATCGCCCAGCGCCATATCGTCACCGGCCTCACCGCCGGCGCGGTCAAAGGTTAGAGGAGAGTCCCGTGACCGTTCCCGCCCATCCCTTCAACGCAAGCGACGCCTTCGCCGGTCTGGAAACGCCGGTTGCGTTGACCGAAGATCAGATCGATGCCAAGGCGCGCGCGCTCCTGGCGCAGCTCACCGCCGAAGAGAAGCTGCATCTGATGGACGGTGATACACGCTTCTGGCCGGGCTTGGCCGAGATGATGCTCCCGGGCGGATATTCCAGTCGCGTCTGGGTGGCAGGCGCCGTGCCGCGGCTCGGCATTCCCGGCATCCGCTTCTCCGACGGACCACGCGGCGTGATCATGGAAGGGGCGACGACCTTTCCGGTCTCGATGGCGCGCGGGGCGAGCTGGGATGTCGATCTCGAGGAACGCATCGGCGACGTGATCGGCCGCGAACTGCGCGCCATGGGCGGCAATTTCTTCGGCGGCGTCTGCATCAACCTGCTTCGCCATCCCGCCTGGGGCCGCGCGCAAGAGACCTATGGCGAGGACTCTTTCCATCTTGGCCAGTTCGGCGCCGCGCTCACCAGGGGTGTGCAGCGCCATACGATGGCCTGTGTGAAGCACTATGCCCTCAATTCGATGGAAAACGCGCGTTTCAAGGTCGACGTGACCATCAGCTCGCGTGCCCTGCACGAGGTCTATCTCGCGCACTTCAAGCGTGTGATCGACGCGGGCGTCGCCTCGGTGATGAGTGCCTATAACAGCGTCAACGGCGAATGGGCGGGGCAGAACGAACCGCTGCTCGGCCGCATCCTGAAGCGCGTCTGGGGCTTCAAGGGTTTCGTCATCACCGACTTCATCTTCGGCATGCGCGACTCGAAGAAGGCGGTGCAGGGCGGTCAGGACATCGAAATGCCCTTCGCCATGATCAACGACCGGGACCTCAAGGGCCTGGTCGACCATGGCGATGTGCCCGCGGCGCGGATCGACGATGCGGCGTTGCGCATCCTGCGCCAACAGGTGCGGTTCGGCCAGGGCCGCGATCCGAAGACCTACACACGTGACGTGATCGGCTGCGCGGAACACCGCGCGATCGCGCGGGAGGCGGCGCGCAAAAGCATCGTACTTCTGAAGAACGAGAACGGCATTCTGCCGCTACAGGGCGTGCGCAAGGTGGCGGTGATCGGCAAGCTTGGCGATACGCCCAATACCGGCGATGGCGGGTCGAGCAACACACGGCCCGCGTATGTCGCGACGCCGTTGCAAGGGCTGCGCGAAGCCGACAGCAATATCGTGTTCGTCTATGACGACGGCAGCGATCCCAAGCGTGCCGCCGATGTGGCAAAGGATGCCGACGTGGCCGTGCTGGTGGTCGGCTACACCCATGCCGACGAGGGCGAATACATCCCCGCCGACATGATGACGCCTTTCATCCCCAACTTCCCCAAGCCGCTGCCCGAGGAGGAGCCGGTTGCGGCGCGGGTGATGGCCGGCAACCAGGAGGTCGGTTTTCCGACCGGCGGCGACCGCACGCATCTTAACCTGCATCAGAAAGACGAGTTGCTGATCCAATCGGTCTCTGCCGCTCAGCCGCGCGTGGTGGTGGCGATGATGGCGGGCAGCGCTGTGATCGGCGAAGCTTGGCGCGCCCGCGTGCCCGGCATTCTGATGCTTTGGTACCCGGGCATGGAGGGTGGCCACGCCCTGGCCGACATCCTGCTTGGCCGCGTCAATCCGAGCGGGCATCTGCCCTGCACCTTTCCGGCGCGGCAGAGCGATCTGCCCTTCTTCGACCGCGAGGCGACGGCGATCACCTATGATCTCTGGCATGGCTATCGCAAATTCGACCGCGACGGCGCCGTCGCCGCATTCCCTTTCGGCTTCGGCCTCAGCTATACGAGTTTTCGTCTGGCCAATCTGAAACTGGTCCAAGATCAACTCGGCAAAAGCGGCAACCTCGAAACCGCAATCGAGGTCACCAACACCGGCTCGGTAGCGGGCGACGATGTGGTGCAACTCTACGTGTCAGCCAAGGGGTCGAAGGTCGAGCGCGCGCCGAAGGAGTTGAAGGCCTTCGCCCGCGTCGGCCTGGCGCCCGGCGAGACGAAGACGGTGCGCTTCGCAGTGCCGGTCGCGGAACTCGCCTATTACGACGAGCCGAATGGGTGGGTAGTCGAGGCCGGGCGCTATGAAGCGATCGCCGCGCACCACGCGGCCGATGCCGATGCCCAGCGCGCCGGCTTCCGAATCGCCTGAAACTCAGCGCTTGGGACGTGCCGGCGCGTGCTTGCCGCCGCCGGCCATTTCCGACAATTCGCGGCCCGCGCGGTCGAGCAGCGTCAGTGTCTGTGCCATGGTCAGGCGCTGCGCCTTCTGAAGGCGCTTCACGAAAGGTGTGGTGAGGGCGGCGATCGCCGATCCATCCGGCCCGAGCACCGGCACCGAGAGGTTGTGTACGCCCTCGCTCTGCTGGCTGGGCATCGCCTCATGCCCGTCGCGGCGGATCGCCTTGAGACGCTTTTCCAGATCGCGCGGCGGACGTGAGTCTTCGCTGGTGTCTTCGTGCTCGCTCCGCATGAAGGCCTGTTCGCGTGGCGAAGCGAAGGCGAGCAGGATATGGCCCGAGCCCGTGTTGTAGAGGCCGACCCGCGCGCCGACGCGGATCGACAGGCCCCAATAGAAAGGCGAATCGGTCTGCGCGACCACGGTCACGCCGCCGCGATCGTAGACGGCCAGGTGGCAACTCTGGCCCGCGCCGCGCGCGAAGCGGCGCATCACCGGAATGGCTTGCGAAACGAGGCGCCGCATCGGCGCATGCTGATGGGACAGAGCGAACAGCTTCAGGCTCAGCTCATAGCGGTCGCCGGCACTGCGCACCACATAGCCGCGATGCACCAGCCGGTCGAGCATGCGATAGATTTCGTTGGGGGTGCGCTTCAGCGCCTTGGCGATTTCCGCCTGCGAGAAACTGCCGTCGGTGGTCGCCAGCAATTCGAGGATATCGAGGCCCTTGTCGAGTGCCGGTGCGCGATACCGTCCGGCCCCGTTATCGTTTGATGCCACGTGTTCCTCCGTGATCCGTCGCTCCATATAAGACGATCCTGCCATGCTTGGAAAGCGCGGGCGCATCGCCGCGCGCGATATCCGGATTTCATCCATGGAAAACCTGTTGACCCTGCCGGGGGGCCGGTGTTTGTCTGAAAATATAATTTTCACCTGTGATGGGTAGCCCATCCGGCCATGACCGCCACCTTCCGCATCGCCGTCCGCCGCTTCGTTGCCTTCGAGCATGCGATCCTGCGGCAATTCGAGGACTTTGTGCGCGTGCATAAAGTCGATGCACGGCTGGAGATGGAACAGTTCGACCTCAATCCGCTGCACGAGGCGCTGTTCCAGCGCCGTGAATTGGCAAAGGGCGACTGGGACATTGCCTTCATCTCGACCGACTGGATCGCCGAAGCGCAGGCCGAGGGGCTGATCGAAAACCTCGATCCCTTTCTGGCACGGCGGCCAATCCCGGATTTTCCGCAGGCCTGGAGTCCGTCGCTCCTGAAGCTGCAGCGCTTTGAGAACGGCTTCTGGGGCATGCCCTATCACGATGGGCCGGAATGCCTGATCTATCGCAAGGATCTGCTGGCCGAGGCGGGGATCGCGGTGCCGACGACGTGGGAGGCGTTTCATAACGCTGCACGCCGCCTGCATGATCCCGTCAAGGGACGGTCCGGTACGGTGCTGGCCTTATTCCCCGACGGGCACAATTCCTTCTACGACTTCTGCATCCATCTCTGGTCGCGCGGTGGTGCGCCCTTCGACGCGCACGGCCGGCCGCAATTCACCGGACCGGCTGCGGTGGCGGCGCTCGACTTCCTGCGCGCACTTGCCAAAGATGCCGATGCGGTCGCACCCGATCTGCGCGAGATCGATAGCGTCAAATCCGGCGTTCTGTTCTGCGAGGGCAAGCTCGCGCTGTTGGCCAACTGGTTCGGCTTCGCCGCCTTCGCCGAGACCTGGGACGAGAGCAAGGTCGCGGGCAAGGTCGATGTCGCGCCGCTGCCGGCAGGGCCGGGTGGCACGAGCGTGTCGCTGAACGTGTTCTGGATGCTGACCATGGCCAGCGGCTCGCGGCACAAGGACATCGCCTGGGATTTCATCCGTCATTGCGCCACCGCGCCGATGGACAAGGTCACCACGGTCGAAGGCGCCATCGGCGTGCGCCGCTCCACATGGTCCGATCCCGAGGTCAACCGCACCGTGCCCTACTATCACAAGCTCGACGCGCTGCATGAGCATGCACGCGAACTGCCGGTCCATCCCCGGCTCTCTGCGATCTCCCATGTGGTCGATGGCATGATGGGCGAGGCGATCGCCGGCGACCGGCCCAGCGCGGATTTGCTCGCTGCCGCGCAGAAGAAGATCGAGGATCTGGTGCGATGAGCGGATTTGATCCCGCCGGCCTACGGCAGAGCTGGCCGATGCCCGCCAGGCCGCGGCCCATCGTGATCTTCGGCGCCGGTAGTATCGTCAACGACGGCCATCTGCCCGCATATCAACGCGCCGGGTTCCCAGTCGCCGGTCTCTATGACATCGACCGGACCCGCGCCGAGGCGATGGCGCACAAATGGAACCTGCCGAGGGTCTATGCCTCGCCCGAAGAGGCGGCAGCCGAAACCGGCGCCGTCTTCGATCTGGCGACGCCGCCCGCCGCCCATCTCGACCTTCTGCGCGTGCTGCCCCAGGGCGCGACGGTATTGCTGCAAAAGCCGATGGGCCGCGATCTCGATGAGGCGACGGAAATCCTCAAGCGCTGCCGCGCGAAGGAATTCGTCGCGGCGGTCAATTTCCAGATGCGCTTCTCATCGATGATGCTGGCACTGAAGGACGCGCTCGATCGCGGTCTGCTGGGCCGCGCCATCGATGTCGAGGTACATCTCAATCTCCTGACGCCCTGGCACCTCTTCGCTTTCCTGAAGGGCCTGCCGCGCATCGAGATCGCGATGCACTCGATCCACTATCTCGATTTCATCCGGTCGCTGCTCGGCAATCCGACCGGCGTCCACGCACGCACCATGGGTCATCCGAACTCGGACATGGCGCAGACGCGGACCTCGGCCATCCTCGGTTTCGGGCCGGATATCCGCTGCACGCTTTCGATCAATCACGACCACGATTTCGGCCGGAAGTTCCAGGCGGCCACGATCCGCGTCGAAGGCGACAAGGGCGCGGCGCTGTGCCATCTCGGCCTGTTGCTCGATTACCCCAAGGGCGAGCCCGATGAACTCTGGATCACCACCGGCAAGTCGGACGGCTGGAAGCAGGTGCCGCTGCGCGCCGGCTGGTTTCCCGATGCCTTCGTCGGCCGCATGGCCAACTTGCAGCGCGCGGCATCGGGGGAGGACACGGTGCTGGCCGCTTCGGTCGAGGATGGGTGGCACACGATGGCGCTGGTCGAGGCCTGCTTCCGTTCGAGCGCCGCGCCGATGACGCCGATCCCCCCGGCGCCCTGACGCTCAGGCCTTCTTCTTCTCCGCGAGCAGAATATGGTGGCAAGCCATCACCACCTCGCCTTTCTGGTTGATCACCTCGCAGGTCTCGACGATCTGGCCCATGGTGGGGCGCTTAGGATCATCTTTCTTCTCGGTGACGGTCAGGCGCGTCTTGATCGTGTCGCCGATATAGACGGGTTTGGGGAAACGCAGCCGATCGTAACCGTAGGTGAAGGCAAGCGGGTTGATCTCGCTGGCGGTCAGGCCGATGCCGATGGTGAAGGTCATGGTGCCGTGAGCGATGCGCGCGCCGAACGGCGTCGATTTCATATGCTCGGCATCCATGTGGTGCGGGAAAAAATCGCCGCTATGGCCCGCATGAATCACGAAGTCGGTCTCGGTGATCGTACGGCCACGGCTCTCGCGCGCTTCGCCCAGCACATAATCATCGAAATATCGCGGCCGTTCCTGCATGGCTACTCTTGCGCCTCACATTGATCGTGCTGATCCGAAATCCGTTTCCATATAGAGTAGCGCAGGCCGAAACGACAATGAAGCAAAGAGGCTTTTCTCGATCATGGCATCTCTGAAGGGCATGACCTGGAGTCATTCGCGCGGCTACGACCCGATGGTCGCCTGTTCGGAGTCCTGGCGCGACAAGACCGGGGTCGAGATCGAGTGGGAGAAGCGTTCGCTTCAGGATTTCGAAACCTTCCCGGTCGACGAACTGGCGCGGCAATACGATCTGATCGTGATCGATCATCCCCATGTGGGCCAAATCACGCGCGAGCATTGCTTGCTGCCGCTCGATGTGCCGGACCGGCGGGAAGCGCTCGAAACGTTGCAGCATCAGTCGGTCGGCAAATCCTTCGAAAGTTACCGCTACGACGGCCACGTCTGGGCGCTGCCGATCGACGCGGCGGCGCAGGTCCAGGCCTGGCGGCCCGACCGGATCAAGGTGCCCGCCACCAATTGGGACCAGGTCTATGAACTGGCACGCACCGGTCGCGTCATGTGTCCGATGCGGCCGCCGCACGCGCTGATGGTGTTCTACACCCTAAGCGCCAATCTCGGTCATCCCTGTGCGACCGAGGGGCCCGGCCTGCTGATCGAGCCCGCCTATGGCATCGATGTTTTCGACCGCATGCGGCGGTTGATGAACCATGTCGATTCCGCGTGCTACGAGATGGACCCGATCGCGGTCTACGAGGTGATGGTCGACGGCGACTCGCCGGTCGCCTGCGCGCCACTGATTTACGGTTACGTGCCCTATGCACGCGACGATTTCCGAGCGTCCCGGGTCGCTTTTGCCGACATCCCCGCCGCGGACAAAGAAGGACCGATCGGTTCGGCCCTGGGTGGGACCGGCATCGCCGTCTCGGCGCGCACCGCCCATCCCAAGGATGCGATCGACTTCGCTTTCTGGATCGCGGGTGCGGAGATCCAGCGCAGCACCTATGCGCTGTCGGGCGGCCAGCCGGCCAATGCGGTGGCCTGGGACGACGTCAACGTCAACCGGCCGACCTACAATTTCTACGTGAAGACGCGCGCGACCTTGGAAGGTGCCTGGGTCCGGCCGCGGCACAACGGCTATATGGAATTCCAGGACAGCGCGGCCAAGCTGTTGGTCGAGGCTCTACGCGCAAAGGCCGATGCGGCGGAAACGGTTGACGAGTTGAACCGTCGCTTCGCCGCCAGCTTCCGCTGACGGCGAAGCGCGCAACCCATTCCGGGCTGGCTATTCCAGGTTGGTATGACGGGCGCGCATTGTCTCCGAGGTTTCGGAGAAACGCGGGCGCAGCTTCAGGATCACCAGTTCGAAGAAGATCATCTGAGCCGTTTCGAACAACGATCCCATCGGCAGGACCGAGAGATTGCCGCCGCGATCATCAGCCATGGTTTGCGCCGGAATCACGGTGACGATATCGACCTCTTTCGCCAATCCGCCCGCCGGTTGTGCGGTGACCAGCGCCGTTTTGGCCCCCGCCTTCTTGGCGATGTCGGCCAATGTCCGCGCGGTAGCCAGGTCGCCGGGACCTGCCGAGCAGAAGAATAGATCGCCCGGGCCGAGCGCGGGTGTCGTCATGTCGCCCCATACGGCGACGTTGCGGCCCATATGGAACAGGCGCATGGCGAAGCCGCGCATCTGCAGGCCTTCGCGACCCAAGCCGAACACCACGATCTTCTTCGCGCTCACGATCGCCTCGATCAAGCCGTCCGCGGCGTTATTAGGCAGGCCGGCGAAAACGCGGCCGAGATCGTTAAGCGCGCCTTTCGACAATTCGCCGAGTGAGTCAGCCATGCATGTGTCTCCCTGACAGTCTTGTTCGTTCGCTATACCGACTCGCGTTCGACGAGCGGGCATTCCACTTTGATCTGCATCGGACGCCCCATGGATCCGGATTGGGGGCGCGAGGTCATGTCGAGCAGAGTCTCGGCGGCAATGGTGCCCATCTCGAGATGCGGGAGCAAGACGGTCGTCAGCGGCGGGTGCAGATGCTGCGCGATTTCGCGGTCGTCATAGCCCATCACCGCGACATCCTCGGGAATCCGCAGGCCCAGCTCCTTCAGCGCCTCGTAGCAACCCACCGCCATCAGATCGTTGGCGCAGAAGATCGCTGTCGGCGGCGTGGACAGGGTCATCAACTCGCGGGTGCGCCTATATCCGGCCACCGGCTGCCAATTGCCTTCGCGGACCAGTTCCGGATCGAACGGAAGATCGGCGCTCGCCAGCGCTTGGCGGTAACCCTTCAGGCGGTCGCGCGACGCTTCCATGCGCGACTCGCCGTCGATATAGCCGATGCGGCGATGGCCCGCGCGCAGAAGGAAATCGGTCGCCGTGTGCCCGCCGGATACTTCACCCGGGACGACCGAAGGCAGGGAGCGGTCGGCGACATAGCAGTTCAGCAATACGGTCGGCACGCCGGCGAGCGCCGCGGGTGCGTGGATCTGCCGCGTGTTGATGGCGGCGTAGATCAGGCCGAGCAGCGGCTGAGCCGCGAGTCTGGCCAGCACCGCCTGTTCCATCTCCGCGTCGCCGCGCGTTACCGCGACGCTGACCGTAAGCCCGTGCTCCCACGCTTTTTCGCGCACGCCGTCGAGGCCGATCGCGGTCCAGGGATCGGTCGAGATTTCGTCGCAGAGAAAACCGATCGCCGCGGCGCCGCTGCCGCCCGGCGCGCCGCCGCGGCGCACGGGGCGATAGCCGAGTTTGGTCGCCGCCTTCATCACATTCGCGCGCGTCTCCGCCGACAGGCGTGCGCCGTCGGCGTGATTGAGCACCAGCGACACCGTCGTCTGCGACACGCCCGCTTCGTTCGCGACGACGGTCATCGTCGGCCGGCGCGCCGCCGATGCGGTGCGCGGCTTGCGTT